>JAPUGG010000136.1 GCA_027292975.1 Alphaproteobacteria bacterium
ATCGCGAAGGCGATGATCAACAGGCCAAGCAGGATCTTGATCACCCAGGAACTGGCTTTTTCACGAAGGAGCTGAAGCATCTTTCACGAAACCTGCTAAGTTCTTGAAAGCAAAGGGCGGGTGCTCCCCGCATGGGGAACGGCCGCCATTTCCGCGGCATCATAGAAGGGGCCATCGGCGCCTGCAATACCGTATTGGCGCTATTTGTATTGGCGCCATCGGTGCCGTCGGGTGGAATTGGCGCCATTGGCGCCCTTGTCTTGGACCCTGGCGCGGGCCGTGCTAAAAGCCCGGTGACGGGAGCAATGGGGGTCGAACCCGAGGGGAGAGAAAGGTGGCGGTGAAGCTGTTGATCGCGGGCAATTGGAAGATGAACGGTGGGATTGGCGCGGGCATCGCCTTGGCGCGCGCCATAGCCGAGCGCGCCCCCGAGGTCGCGGGTCGCTGCGACCTTCTGGTTTGTCCGCCGGCCGTTGCCTTGGCCGCCGTGGCTGAAACCCTCGCGGGTTCGGCCGTCGCCGTCGGCGGCCAGGATTGTCACGCGCAAGCTTCCGGCGCGCATACCGGCGACACGTCCGCAGCCATGCTTGCCGAGGCCGGTGCTAGCTTCGTGATCACCGGACATTCGGAACGGCGCGCGGATCACTTTGAGGGCGATGCCTTGGTGCGGGACAAGTCGGCCGCCGCCCACGACGCGGGATTGATCGCTATCATTTGCATCGGCGAGACCGAGGCCCAACGCGATGCCGGCCAAATTCTCAGCACGCTTTCGGAACAGATCGCGGGCTCGCTCCCCGAAGGCACCAATGCGGCCAACACGGTGGTCGCCTACGAGCCGGTGTGGGCCATCGGCACCGGGCGCACGCCGAGCGCGGCGGAGGTCGCCGAGGCCCACGACCATATCCGCGCCGAGATTCCCCGGATCGCCGCTGCCGCTGCCGACTTGCGTCTTCTTTACGGGGGATCGGTGAAGCCCGAGAACGCCGCCGAGCTGCTGTCGGTGGACAACGTCAACGGGGCGCTCATCGGCGGCGCTTCCCTGGATGCGGCCTCTTTCCTCGCCATTGCCCTGGCGGCGTCCTAGGCGGTCGCGGCAAACTCATCGGACTCACGCATTTGGCCTTTAAAATTGCCTCCCATGACCTTATGTTCAGGCCAACTTCCGGAACGCCATGACCACCATTATTCTCACCATCCACCTGTTTTTGGCGCTTGCCCTGGTGATTGCCGTGCTGCTGCAACGGTCCGAAGGCGGCGCGCTGGGCATCGGCGGCGGCGGCGGTGGCGGCGGCTTCATGACGGGCCGGGCCCAGGCCAATCTGTTGACCCGGGCGACGGCGGTGTTGGCCGCCGCGTTCATGGCGACCTCCCTGACCTTGGCGATCCTTGCCTCTCAGGACCGCACACCTCGTTCGGTGCTGGACCAGGCCGTGACGCCGGTGCCAAGCGCCCCCGTGGCGCCGGCGCGCCCGGCGGTGCCCCTTGGCCGCTAAAACCGACCGGTGGGCCGTGACGTGGAGCAAAGGGCGGTGACCGGTTTCCCGCCCCTGTTTGATGCCATGGGTACGTTTTGTTTGGGTCGGCGATAACCAATGATGTATTGTAACGTCCCATGACGCGGTTCATCTTTATCACCGGCGGCGTCGTGTCTTCCCTGGGCAAGGGCCTCGCATCGGCGGCGCTGGGCGCGCTTCTTCAGGCCCGGGGATACAAGGTCCGGCTGAGAAAACTCGACCCCTATATCAACGTCGATCCGGGGACCATGTCCCCGACCCAGCATGGCGAGGTTTTCGTCACCGATGACGGTGCGGAGACGGATCTCGACCTCGGCCATTACGAGCGTTTCACCGGCGTGCCGGCGCGCCAGAGCGACAACATCACCACCGGGCGCATTTATTCCACCGTCATCGCCAGGGAACGCCATGGCGATTATCTTGGCGCGACCGTCCAGGTCATTCCCCATGTCACCGACGCCATCAAGGAGTTCATCGCCGCCGATTGCGGGGATGCCGATTTCATGCTTTGCGAGATCGGCGGCACCGTGGGAGACATCGAGGGCTTGCCGTTCTTAGAGGCTATCCGCCAGTTCGGTAACGAGGTCGGGCGCGACCGCGCCATGTATATCCACCTCACCCTGGTGCCCTATATCCCGACGGCGGGGGAGCTCAAGACCAAGCCCACCCAGCATTCGGTCAAGGAGCTTCTATCGTCGGGCATTCAGCCCGACGCGCTGTTGTGCCGCTCCGACCGGCCGCTGCCGCCCGAGGAACGGCGCAAGATCGCGCAATTCTGCAATGTCCGCGCAGATTCCGTGATCGAGGCGCTGGACGTCGACACCATCTATCAGGTGCCCATCAGTTACCACCAGCAGGGCTTCGACCAGGTCGTGCTCAGGCATTTCGGCATCGATGACGCACCGGAGCCCGACCTCACGATCTGGTTCGATATCCTCGAGCGCATCCACAAGCCCGAGGGCGAGGTGCGCATCGCCGTGGTCGGCAAGTACACCAAACACCGGGATGCCTACAAGTCGCTTTCCGAGGCCCTGACCCATGGCGGCATCGCCAACAACGTGAAAGTCAATCTCGACTGGATCGAATCGGAGATCTTCGAGCAAGAGGGGACCCTCGAAAAGCTGGAGGATTTGAACGGCATCTTAGTGCCGGGCGGCTTCGGCGAGCGCGGCGCCAAGGGAAAGATCGAGGCGGTGCGTTTCGCCCGCGAACACCGGGTGCCGTATTTCGGCATCTGCTTCGGCATGCAGATGGCGGTGATCGAGGTGGCCCGCCATTTGGCCGGCATCAAGGGCGCGGGGTCGACCGAATTCGGTGCCGTGAAGGAGCCGGTGGTGGGGTTGCTCACCGAGTGGATGCACGGCGATGAATTGGAACGGCGCACGACAGAGGACAATTTGGGCGGGACCATGCGCCTCGGCTCCTATGAATGCCGCATCACGCCGGGCAGCAAGACCGCTGAAATCTTCGGCGTCGACACGGTGTTCGAACGCCACCGCCACCGCTACGAGGTCAACATCAATTACCGCGAGCGGCTGGAAGCCTCGGGGCTCAAGATCGCCGGCCTGTCGCCCGACGGCAAGCTGCCGGAAATCGTCGAGCTCGATGGGCATCCATGGTTCATCGGCGTCCAGTTCCATCCCGAGCTGAAGTCGAAACCCTTCGACCCGCACCCGCTGTTCTCGGCGTTCATCGGCGCGGCGGTACAGCAATCGAGGTTGGTCTAGGATCATGGACGGACAGGAATCGAAATCCCGCCATGTCGCGGTGGGCGATGTCACCTTCGGCAATGATCTGCCGCTGGTCCTGATCGCCGGGCCCTGCGCCATCGAAGGCAAGGAGCACGCCTTGGAGATGGCCGGGGGGCTTGTGGAAATGGCCCAGCGTCTGGGCATCGGCCTGATCTACAAATCCTCCTTCGACAAGGCCAACCGGACCTCGGCGTCGAGCCCCAGGGGCGTCGGCATGGAGGACGGACTGGAAATCCTGGCCGAGGTGCGCCGGCGCTTCGGTTGTCCGGTGTTGACCGACGTTCATACCGAAGGGCAATGCGCCCGGGTCGGCGAGGTTGTCGACGTGCTGCAAATCCCGGCCTTCCTGTGCCGCCAGACCGATCTTCTGGCCGCGGCGGCGGCCACGGGACGTGCGATCCATGTCAAGAAGGGCCAGTTCCTGGCGCCTTGGGACATGAAGAATGTCGTCGCCAAGCTGGTCGACGGCGGCAACGAGCGGGTACTGCTTTGCGAACGCGGGGCCAGCTTTGGCTACAACACCCTGATCTCCGATATGCGCTCCTTGCCGATCATGAGCGAGACCGGTTTCCCGGTGGTGTTCGACGCCACCCATTCGGTCCAGCAGCCGGGGGGCCAGGGGACATCGTCGGGTGGCGAGCGCCGCTTCGTGCCGGCCTTGGCCCGCGCCGCGGTGGCCGTCGGCGTCGCCGGGGTTTTCATGGAAACCCACCAGGATCCCGACAGCGCGCCGTCGGACGGGCCGAATATGGTGCCCTTCGACCGCTTGCCGGCGCTGGTTGAATCCCTGATGGAGATCGACCGCGTCGCCAAACGGAGACCAGCGGAACTTTAGGTTCGGGAGCATCGCCCCAATGACCGAAATCGCCGATATCTACGGCCGTGAAATTCTCGATTCGCGCGGCAATCCCACCATCGAGGTCGACGTGGTTTTGCAGACCGGAATCATGGGCCGCGCCGCGGTGCCGTCGGGCGCTTCCACCGGCGCTCATGAAGCGGTGGAACTGCGTGACGGCGACCCCGCGCGTTACGGCGGCAAGGGCGTTCAACGCGCGGTGGAGGCGGTCAACGGCGAGATCTTCGATGCCTTATCGGGCATGGAGGTGGAGGATCAGATGGCCCTCGATCAGGCGATGATCGACCTCGACGGCACCCCCAATAAGGCGCGCATCGGCGCCAATGCGATTCTCGGCGTCAGCCTCGCCGCCGCCAAGGCCGCGGCCGAGGAAGCCAGCCTGCCGCTCTATGCCTATGTGGGCGGCGTCCACGCCCGTGTCCTGCCGGTGCCGATGATGAATATTCTCAACGGCGGAATCCATGCCGACAATCCCATCGACATCCAGGAATTCATGATCATGCCGGTGGGCGCGCCGACCATGGCCGATGCCGTGCGCTGGGGGGCGGAGATCTTTCACGGGCTGGCGGCGCGTCTCAAGGCGGCGGGCCATTCCATCGGGGTGGGTGACGAGGGCGGCTTCGCGCCCGGGCTCGCCAGCGCCGACGAGGCGCTTTCCTTCATCATGGAGGCGATCGACGAAAGCGGCCATGAGGCGGGCGACGACATCGTCCTGGCCATCGACGTGGCGGCCACGGAATTCTATCGCGACGGGAGCTATGCGCTTACCGGGGAAGGCAAGGATTTGTCGTCGGCCGGGATGGTCGACTACCTCGCCGATCTGGTTTCCCGCTATCCCATCGGCTCGGTCGAGGACGGCATGGCCGAGGACGACTGGGACGGTTGGGCGGCGCTGACCAAGGAGATCGGCGACAAGGCCCAAGTGGTGGGCGACGACATCTTCGTCACCAATCCCGAGCGGCTCAAGCACGGCATCGATCTTGGCGTGGCCAACGCTATTCTCATCAAGGTCAATCAGATCGGCACCCTGAGCGAAACCCTGGAAACGGTGGAGATCGCCCATAAGGGCGGCTACCGCGCGGTGATGTCCCACCGCTCCGGGGAGACCGAGGACACCACCATCGCCGACCTCGCCGTCGCCACCAATTGCGGACAGATCAAGACCGGCTCGCTGGCCCGTTCCGATCGGCTGGCCAAGTACAACCAGTTGATCCGCATCGAAGAGGAGCTCGAGCCCCTGGGGCGCTACGCGGGCCGCGACGCGCTGCAAGCCTTCTGAGAAAGAAGCCGGCTGTTTCCCTGGTCCGGCCGGGCGTGAGCCGTCGTGGGCCCTAGATTCCAGATTCTAATGCAATTTTTCTGTTGACGCGGCGGGGCGGCCTGTGATTCCCTCCCGCCATGGATCTTCTCGGCGAAATCAGGCGCCGCGCGCGTCACATCGTCGGTCCCGTTGCGGGAATTACCCTTTTTGGCTATTTCGCCTACCACGTCGTCCAGGGCGACCGCGGCCTGATCGCTTGGCTGAAGCTCAGCCAGCAGGTCGAGACCGCCCAACTCCAATATGACGAAACCGTCGCCAGGCGAACCGAATTCGCCCACCGCGTTGAACTTCTCCAACCCCAGAGCCTGGATCCCGACCTTCTGGAAGAGCGCGCGCGAGCCGTGCTGGGCCTGGTCCACCGCGATGACATCATCATCATGGGCGGCGCGCGGTCTCCCACGCCAGCCGCCAGCGCCGCGCCGGCGCCATGGCGCGGGGTGGATCGCCGCGCGCTGGACGATCTTGTCACCACCACCCTTGAGCGCTGAGCGTTGAACTGGGTGGCAATCTGTCGTGTTTTTGCGGTTATGATCGTCAATGTTACGCTGCGAGTGCGAATCGCGCCTTTAAATTCCATTATTAACTGCAAGTAAGTTAATAATTCATATCCCTTTGAATTCTCAACATTATTTGTTCTTTTAACGTTAACGAAAAGAAGTGTATGATTCTTTCGCTGACGGCATTGGACCTTCGCGACCGAACCCCGGTCGAACAAGACCCGCTTCAACGGGCGCGGCAACACAAGGGCGGAAACGGGAATCGAATGATGGCACGAGCGACAAGCAGACCCCGGAAGGCGCGTTCATCGGGCAAGCGTTCCAGCCGGGCCAAGGGCGCGGCCAAATCGGCGCGCACTGCCAAGGTCAAAACCAAGGCCAGAATCGAGAAACCCAAGGAAAGCCGGCAACAACTTCTCGGCCTTTACGAGGGCATGCTGCTGATCCGCCGCTTCGAGGAAAAGGCGGGACAGCTTTACGGTCAGGGCAAGGTCGCCGGATTTTGCCACCTCTATATCGGCCAGGAGGCGGTTGCGGTCGGCATGCAGGCCAGCATCGAGGCCAAGGATTCGGTGGTCACGTCGTATCGGGATCACGGCCACATGCTGGCCCGTGGCGCGGATCCCAAGGGCATGATGGCCGAGCTGACCGGGCGCCGCGGCGGCACCTCTCGTGGCAAGGGTGGCTCCATGCACATGTTTTCCAAGGAAAAGAATTTCTATGGCGGCCACGGCATCGTCGCCGCCGGGGTGCCGATCGCCGTCGGGCTTGCCTTCGCCCACCGCTACCGCGAGGACGGCGGTGTCTCGCTGACCTATTATGGCGACGGCGCCGCCAACCAGGGCCAGGTGTTCGAGAGCTTCAACATGGCCGCGCTCTGGAAGTTGCCGGTCGTCTTCGTCATCGAAAACAACCACTACGGCATGGGCACATCGGTCAGCCGCGCCTCGGCCAGCCCCGATTTCTTCCGCCGTGGCGAGCCCTTCGGCATTCCCGGGCACAAGGTCGACGGCATGGACGTGTGCGCGGTGAAGGAGGCGGGCGCCGCCGCCGTGGCGTATTGCCGCGCCGGCAAGGGGCCGCAAATCCTGCAGATGGAGACCTACCGCTATCGGGGACATTCCATGTCCGACCCGGCGCGCTATCGAACTCGCGACGAAGTCCAAAAGGTGCGCCAGGAACGCGATCCCATCGACCACCTTTCGGACCTGTTGTTCGAACATAGTCTGGCGAGTGCCGAGGATCTCAAGAAGATCGATATCGATGTCAAACAGCGCGTCACCGAGGCCGCGGAATTCGCCGTCACCGATCCCGAACCCGATCCACGGGAACTCTATACAGACGTTTTGGCGGAGGCCTGAACCATGGTGGTTAGCGTATTGATGCCGGCGCTGTCGCCGACCATGACCGAGGGCAAGCTCGCCAAGTGGCTGAAGCGGGAAGGGGACGTGGTTCGTTCCGGCGACCTGTTGGCCGAGATCGAGACCGACAAGGCCATCATGGAGATCGAAGCCACCGACGAGGGGACGCTGGGCCGGATTCTGGTCGCCGAGGGGACCGAGAATGTCGCCGTCAACGCGCCCATCGCGGTGTTGTTGGAGGTTGGCGAGGATGCATCCGCCGCCGAGGCCATGGTCGCTAAAGCCCTGGCGCCTGCACCCGCGGCCGCCCCGCCTGTGGCCGCCCCGGCCGAAGGCGGCGAAGCCCAGGTGCCGGCGCCCCGCCCGGCGGCCCCGGCCCCACAGGTTTCAGGCGATGTCGATCCCGCCTTCTTGGAGAACACCAGTTCGATCACCGTGCGCGAGGCCTTGCGCGATGCCATGGCCGAGGAAATGCGCCGCGATCCCAAGGTCTTCCTGATGGGCGAGGAAGTCGCCGATTACCAGGGCGCCTATAAGGTGAGCCAGGGCCTGTTGGACGAGTTTGGGCCCATGCGGGTGGTCGATACGCCGATCACCGAACAGGGATTCACCGGGCTCGCTATCGGCGCGGCCTTCGGCGGGCTAAAACCCATCGTCGAATTCATGACCTTCAATTTTTCCATGCAGGCCATGGACCAGATCATCAACTCCGCCGCCAAGACGCGGTACATGTCCGGCGGCCAGATGGCCTGTTCGATGGTGTTCCGCGGCGCCAACGGCGCGGCGGCGCGGGTGGCGGCCCAGCATTCCCAATGTTACGCCAGCTGGTTCGCGCATATCCCCGGCCTCAAGGTGATCGCGCCGTTTGCCGCCGACGACGCCAAGGGGCTGTTGAAAGCGGCGATCCGCGACCCCAACCCGGTCATTTTCCTGGAAAACGAAATGCTCTACGGGCACAGCGGCGACGTTCCCGTGGACCCCGATTTCGTCGTCCCCATCGGCAAGGCCCGGGTGGCGCGCGCGGGCACCGATGTCACCATCGTCGCCTTTTCAATCATGGTGGGGCTCGCCTTGCAGGCGGCGGACCAGTTGGCGGGGGAGGGGATCGACGCGGAAGTGATTGACTTGCGCACCCTCCGGCCGCTCGACCGGGAGACCATCGCCGCCTCGGTGGCGAAGACCAACCGCATCGTCGCCGTCGAGGAAGGCTGGCCCTATGCGGGGATCAACGCCGAGATCGCGGCGATGATCATGGACACCTCGTTCGATGATCTGGACGCGCCGCTTTACCGGGTCGGGGCCGCCGACGTGCCGCTTCCCTACGCCGCCAATCTCGAAGCCCTGGCCCTCCCCAAGGTGGAAGACGTGGTGGCCGGCGTCCGTGCCGTCACCTACCGCGACTGAGGGGGTCCGATCCATGCCCGTCACCATTAGAATGCCGGCGTTGTCTCCGACCATGACCGAGGGCAAGATCGCCCAGTGGCTCAAGAAGGAAGGCGAGGCGGTGCGCTCGGGCGATCTCTTGGCCGAGATCGAGACCGACAAGGCGACCATGGAGGTGGAAGCCACCGACGAGGGGATTCTGGGCAAGATCCTGGCCGCTGCCGGCAATGATGCCATCGCCGTCAATGCCCCCATCGCCGTGATCGTCGAGGAGGGCGAAGACGAATCCGCGCTGATTGAGGCCGTCAAGTTAGCCCTTGCCGAGGCCGAATCCGCGCCCCAGCAGGCTCCCGCGCCGGTCGCCGCTGCGCCTGCGCCAGCGGTCCAGCCCGCGCCTGCGCCCCAGGCTCCTGCGCCCCAGGCTGCTCGGGCCCAACCAAAGCCGGCGCCCGTCAGCACCCCCGCCCGCACTCCCGGAGCACGCGTCATCGCCTCGCCCCTGGCCCGCCGCATGGCCAGGGCGGAAGGGATCGATCTCGCGCGGATCACCGGCAGCGGTTCCGGTGGGCGCATCGTCAAGGCCGACGTCGAAGCCGCCATGGCGTCGGTTGGTGCCGGCGGCATTTTCGCCGGGCTCGGCCAGAGTTTCCCGGCCGCCGCGGCGCGGGCCGAGCCCCATTCCATGATGCGCAAGGTGATCGCCCAGCGTCTCACCGAATCGAAACAAACCGTGCCGCATTTCTACCTCACCGTGGACTGCGAGATCGACGCCTTGCTGGATCTCAGGCGCGAGATCAACGACGGCGACGAGGCTTTGCGCGTTTCCATCAACGATTTCATCATTCGCGCCGTGGCGCTGGCCTTGGGGGAGGTGCCCGCCGCCAATGCGTCGTGGAGCGACGAGGCCATGACCCTCTATGGGGCGGCCGACGTGTCGGTGGCGGTGGCGACCGATGGCGGGCTGATCACGCCCATCGTGCGGTCGGCGGAAAAGAAGGGGATCGCCACCATTTCGGCCGAGGTCAAGGACCTCGCGGCGCGCGCGCGGGACGGCAAGCTGGCCCCGGAAGAGTACCAGGGCGGGACCTTCACCATTTCCAACATGGGCATGATGGGGGTGCGTGAGTTCGCCGCCGTCATCAATCCGCCCCAGGCCTGCATCCTCGCCATCGGCGCCGGGGAAGAGCGGGTAGTCGTGCGAAAACGCGCCGACGGTGATGGGCGTGATGGCGAGATCGCCACGGCGACGCTGATGACCTGCACCCTGAGCTGCGATCACCGGGCCGTGGACGGCACCGTCGGGGCGCAGTTCCTCGCCGCCTTCAAGGGGTTGGTCGAGCATCCGGTGCGTCTCATCCTCTAAGGCGCGGGAGAGCATGGTGGCTGAAACGAATTTCGATCTGATCGTCGTCGGCGGCGGGCCCGGCGGCTACGTGGCCGCCATCCGCGCCGCCCAGCTCGGCCTCAAGACCGCACTGGTCGAGCGCGAACATCTCGGCGGCATCTGCCTCAACTGGGGCTGCATCCCCACCAAGGCGCTGTTGCGCACGGCCGAGCTCGCCCATCTGATCGGCCGCGCCGATGAATTCGGCCTCAAGGCGAGGCTGGACGGCATCGATCTGAAGAAGGTGGTGGCCCGCTCGCGCGCGGTAGCCGCGCGGCTCACCGAGGGCGTCACGGGGCTGATGAAGAAAAACAAGATTCCGGTCATCGAGGGCGAAGCCCGGCTCGACGGATTGGCGGCCGGCGGCTTGCGCCAGCTGGCCGTCACCGGCGCCGACGGCAAGGCCTTGGACGGGCTGACCGCCCAGAACGTGATCCTCGCCACCGGGGCGCGTGCGCGCACGCTTCCCGGTTTGGAGCCCAACGGCAAAACCATCGTCACCTACAAGGAAGCCATGGTGCCCGAAACCATGCCTTCGAGCCTCCTGGTGGTGGGTTCCGGCGCCATCGGCATGGAATTCGCGAGCTTCTATTCCGATCTCGGCGCCCAGGTGACGGTGGTGGAGGTGCTCGACCGCATCCTGCCCGTCGAGGATGCCGATATTTCCAAGTTCGCCGCCGAGGCGTTTAAGTCCCAGGGCATGAATCTGATGACATCGGCCACGGTGGCTAGCCTCAAGGCGGCCCGCGGCAAGGTCACCGCCGAGATCGCCCCGGCCGACAATGGGAAGGCTAAAAAGCTCGCCTTCGACCGCGTCATCCTGGCCATAGGCATCACCGGCAATGTGGAGCAGCTCGGGCTCGAGGGCACCAGGGTGAAGGTAGCTAACGGCCATATCACCATCGGCAAATGGGGCGAGACCGGAGAGCGGGGCGTTTTCGCCATCGGTGACGTGGCGGGCCCGCCCTGGCTGGCCCATAAGGCGAGCCACGAGGGCGTCACCTGCGTCGAGCATCTGGCGGGGCTCAATGACGTCCATCCGGTGGATGCCGACAATGTTCCCGGCTGCACCTATTGCCGGCCCCAGGTGGCGAGCGTCGGGCTGACCGAGGCCCAGGCCAAGGAACGGGGCCACGCGGTCAAAATCGGGCGCTTTCCCTTCATGGCCAACGGCAAGGCGATTGCGCTGGGCGAGGCCGAGGGCTTGGTCAAGACCGTGTTCGACGCGGAGACCGGCGCGCTTCTGGGGGCGCACATGATCGGTGCCGAGGTGACGGAACTGATCCAGGGCTTCGCCGTCGCCCGGACGCTCGAGACCACCGAGGCCGAGCTGATGGCGACCATATTCCCCCATCCGACGCTGACGGAAATGATGTACGAATCGACGCTCGCCGCCTACGGCCGCGTCCTGCATATGTGATGATGACCATGAGCAACGTCGAGAACATCAAGGGTGATAAGGGCCCAAAGCTTCCCAAACCCGATTGGATCCGGGTCAAGGCGCCGACCTCGCCGGAATATTTCGCCACCCGCAAGCTGATGCGGGATTTGTCGCTCAACACCGTCTGCGAGGAAGCGGCCTGCCCCAATATCGGCCAGTGCTGGGCCAAGGGCCATGCCACGGTAATGATCCTGGGCGATACCTGCACCCGGGCCTGCGCGTTCTGCAACGTCAAGACCGGCAAGCCGCGCCTGGTGGACCCACTGGAGCCCCAACACCTGGCAACCGCCGTGGCCGAGCTTGGCCTCACCCACGTGGTGATCACCTCGGTGGACCGCGACGATTTAGCCGACGGGGGGGCGGACCAGTTCGTGAAATGCATCGCCGCCATTCGGCGATCCGCGCCCGGCGTCACCATCGAGGTGTTGACGCCGGATTTCCTGCGCAAGCCCGGCGCCATCGAGGCGGTCGCCCGGGCCGGCCCCGACGTCTTCAACCACAATTTGGAAACGGTGCCCCGGCTCTACCGATCGATCCGCCCGGGCGCGCGCTATTTCCATTCCCTGAGATTGCTGGACCGAGTCAAGGAAATGGACGCGGCCATGTTCACCAAGTCGGGCCTGATGGTAGGCCTCGGCGAGGAGCTCGGCGAAGTCCACCAGGTGATGGACGACCTGCGCGCCGCCGATGTTGATTTCCTGACCATCGGCCAGTATTTGCAACCGACCCCGCGCCACGCAACTGTGGCGCGGTTCGTGACGCCGGACGAATTCTCAGACCTGGAGAAAATGGCCTACGGCAAGGGATTCTTGCTCGTCTCGGCCTCGCCACTGACGCGCTCGTCCTATTTCGCGGGCGACGATTTCAAGCGCCTGCGCGCCGCCCGGGAAGCAAGCCTAGCTGAGAATTAGGCCGGCCCCCGATGCACCGCCACGCGGAAACCCGCAGCGTCCCCTATGCCCCTAAACAGATGTTCGACCTGGTCGCCGATATCGGGCGCTACCCCGAATTCCTGCCCTGGTGCCTGGCCGCGCGGGTGACCGGCTTTGAGGACGGCGTGCTCCGGGCCGACGTGGTGGTGGGCAAGGGGTTGTTCCGGGAAACCTTCCATTCCAAGGTGACGCTTCATGAGGGCGGCACCGGGGCCGGCAATGGCGAGGGCGATGCGCCGCCCCGCATCGACGTCGAATATATCCGCGGCCCCATGCGCGAGATGGCCAACCACTGGGTGTTCCGCGCCGTTGATAGTGGCACCGAGATCGATTTCCTGGTGGAGTTCGATTTCCACTCCCGCCTGCTCGACGCGGTGATAGGCGCGGTCTTCGACCACGTGGTGACGCACATGGTGGACGCCTTCGAGGCGCGTGCCGATGTGCTCTATGGGGCGGGGTCCGCCCCGGATGGTCCACGCCGGCCCTAAAAATCCTAAGAATATTTTATGGTTGTCAGGAGTTCTTGATGAACTACTTCAAGATTTATGCTGCACTGCACCCATAACTAGCAAATTAAATATAGATACATCTATCAATCGGGGATACTGTTCGACACCCTAGAAGCGAATGCCATTCATTCGCAATCCATGACACGAAACCGGTGGAGAGGATGTTGCGATGAAAGATGCCACGGGGAAGGTCGTTGCAAGGGGCGCTCAAAAGGGTTTGTGGCGAGCGGTCCTTCTGAGCGCCGTCATTCTGCTGGCGGCTGGTTGCACCGTGCCCGAGCACATGGAGGTCAGGGCCGGTGTCGATCCGCGCAACGTGGATGACGACGTCCGTTTCCGCACCACCTATTATTTCCGGGTCTTCGACCTTTGTGAGTCTTTATCCGGCGACCGAAAAAAAGACAGGATCATTCCACAAACCGATTCGCTTTACCGTTTCCGCATGACCGGAAAAGCATTCGCGTTGTTCACCAACGTGCATTTCGAGGCCGGGACCCTCAAAAGTTACGAAATTGACCCCTTCGGCGCCAATGTCGTCTTCGACAAGAAAAGCAACCGCTTCCGTTTCAAATCGCGCCGCCAGACCGAGCAGGAGGCAGGGCGCGAGGACGCGCAGCAAGAACTCCAGCGTCTGATGACGATATATGAGAAGCAAAAGGATATTTTGCCCCAACCGATCGTCAACAAGATCTTGGATGCTATCGGGCTACAGCTTGATCTTCTGGCGGGAAAGACCCTGACAGGCCAGCCTCTATTGGTGCCTTACACGGCCGAAAATAAGCGCGGGGACATCAAAATTCTGGCCAAACAGTACAAGGATACGACCACGGCAGAGGACAAAAAGAATAAAACCGACACCGTCAAACGGGCGCTGGCACAGTTGGAACAGGCGCTGGCACAGTTGGAAAAGGCCGTCCTATGGGAGGTCGCCGTGAAACGGGCGAGTAAGGGCGAAGACTCTGCACGAGGTGAGTGGGACGATCAGATTCGTCTACTTGGAGGACTAAGAGACGCCAATCCGATCAAGGGTCTGGCGCATGTAAAAACTCTTGTCAACAAAACGATAGGGCGATTGAAAGCCTCCAAGAGCACGAGCGCGACGGTGGACATGGCCGCACCACGCGCCATTGGCAACGGCGGCAGGGACCGATCCCCGATTTGCGATTCCGGCCAAGCGGGGCGGCGCGGTTTCCAAATTCTTGGCCCCGAAGGTTGGCGAACCTTCGACCAGGACGAACGCCTGATCCTCGCCATGTCATCGAGCGGCGAGCCTCTGATCAGTACGCTTCGGGAGCTCTCGAGCCGGGTCCTTGCCGAACAGCCGGACCGGGCGGCGCTCCTATTGCCCCTGGTCAAAGAGCGCCTGCGCATTTCCCGGACGTTACGCACCATCGAAGGGCTGGAAAGCGACGCAGCCAAGAAAGCCGCGGCCGAGAAAAAAGAAGCGGCAAAGAAAGCGGCCCTCGACATCCTGAAGGTCTTCAAGGAGGAGAATTAGGCCATGGCGCGCGGCATCTTCCAATCCCTTCGTTCGGTGGCGGCGCCGCTTGGCGTTGCGCTGGCGCTGGCGGGCTGCGGCGGGGCGTTTTCGGTGTCGTCTTCGATGCGCGTGGAAGTCGAGGTCTACAAGGGTCCCCTGACGAAGGAACCCGAGGCCCAGTGGGCCGAACTGATCGGAATCGTCGATGAAGCGCGCGAAATGCTGAAGAAATACGAACTCGGCCTGCGGCAATTCGTGATGCCGACAAAGGACTGCCGTGACGATCCGGATTTCGAAATCAGGACTGAAAAAACGTTTAATGAACTTTCATACATTCCAGATTTCGATTTATCGATAGCTAATTCCAGAGACTGGACCAAAACGGCATGCCTACAATTGAACAACCTGTCGAGAGACGTGGCGGCCTTGATGGATATTTATAAGGAGATGGTGGCACTTACTCCCATAATAGGCGACACCTTAAAGAGTTACCATGCAGGTAACGGAAAGGAAAAAAGTGCTCTCCTGGTCGAACTCACGCGCGTCGCCACCACCCTGAAATCCAAGGCCCTTTTCTGGGCCAACGTCCATGCCGCCGTCGCGCCGGACTCGTTGCTGGCGCGAAACATGATGACCAACTTCGCCAATATGACGTCCCAGATCAGCAATCAGCTTTCCTCGCGGGCCGATGCGCTTCTCAAACAGTTGGCCCGCGGAATATCGCGCAAAAATCTCCCCCTGAGCGTCTATTTGCGCGACACCAGCATCACCGATTTTCCCAACCTTTTCGTCTGGAACCGCGCCGCCGCGCCGGCGCTGCTGTCGGAAATGTTCCTGCACCCCCTTCACGCATTCAGTTCCGAGGAGACGACCGACCGCATCCGCGTCCTCGAACGCCTGTTCGCCGATCACTACTGGACCAATATCAACACGGTCTACGCCAGCGGTCAGGGCACCGTGCGCATGGCGCTGATCAAGGACGACATCGGTAACTGGAACCTCAAATCCTTCGACAGCAACCCGGCCAAGTTGCTCAACGCCTATAAGGAGTTGACCCTGGCGGCGGTGAAAGCCGTGACCGACGCCGCCACCGGTGGCGTGGACAAGGCGGCGTTGGACCTCGCCAGCCGCCTGACGCGCGGGCGAATCGGCACCGAAGGCGCCAAGGCCGGCACCTTCAATGTCGAGGCGCTGAGAAAACGCACAGTAGTAAAACTGGAGACGCTCGAGAAAAAGGCCAAGGATCCGAATGCTAATCGCGAAGAAATCCTCAAAGAAGCGCGGCGAATCGTCGAGGACTACGAGGCCGTGATCGACGTCTTGCAGGAATCGGTGGTGGCCGAAAGCCCGAAGCCCTGATCCACGCCGGAAGGCCGCCTTTAGCCGCCCCCCCCCTCAATAACTCACCACGGCGCGGATCGATTCGCCCCGGTGCATCAGCTCAAATCCCTTGTTGATCTCGTCCAGGGTCAGGTTGTGGGTGATCATCGGGTCGATCTCGATCTTTCCCTCCATGTACCAGTCCACCATCTTGGGCACGTCGGTGCGGCCGCTTGCGCCGCCGAACGCGGTGCCGCGCCAGACCCGGCCGGTGACCAGCTGGAACGGGCGGGTGGAGATTTCGGCGCCCGCGCCGGCGACGCCGATGATCACCGATTCGCCCCAGCCCTTGTGGCAGCATTCGAGAGCCTGGCGCATCACCTCGGTGTTGCCGATGCACTCGAAGCTATAGTCCGCCCCGCCACCGGTGAGGTCCACCAGATAGGCCACGATATCGTCCCCGGCCTCGGCCGGGTCGACGAAATGGGTCATGCCGAAGCGTTCGCCGAAGGCCTTCTTGGCCGGGTTGGTATCGACGCCGACGATCATCGCCGCGTCGGCCAGGCGCAATCCCTGGATGACGTTGAGGCCGATGCCGCCCAGGCCGAAGACCACGCAGTTGGACCCGGGCTCGACCTTGGCGGTGTTGATCACCGCACCGATGCCGGTGGTGACGCCGCAGCCGATGTAGCAGACCTTGTCGAAGGGCGCGTCGGCGCGGATCTTGGCGACGGCAATTTCCGGCAGCACCGTGAAGTTGGAGAAGGTCGAGGTCCCCATGTAGTGATAGAGCGGCGCGCCGTTATGCGAGAAGCGTGAGGTCCCGTCGGGCATGACTCCGGCGCCTTGGGTCTCGCGGATGGCCTGGCACAGGTTGGTCTTGGGGTTGCGGCAGAATTCGCATTCCCCGCATTCCGGCGTATAGAGCGGGATGACGTGATCGCCGGTTGCGACGCTCCTCACCCCGGGGCCGGTCTCGACCACCACGCCCGCCCCTTCATGGCCGAGGATGGCCGGGAACAACCCTTCCGGGTCGGCGCCCGATAGGGTGAATGCGTCGGTGTGGCAGATGCCCGTGGCCTTGATCTCGACCAACACCTCGCCGGCTTTCGGGCCGTCGAGGTCGATCTCGGTGATCTCCAAGGGACGTCCCGCCTCCAGGGCCAGGGCCGCGCGTGTTTTCATGTTTCCCTCCTGAATTGGCAATGAGGACGGCTTAGGACCCCGTCCGCCGATCAGGCCCAGGCCACCTTGGCGATGGTCAGCGCCGACAGGGTGCCGTTGGCGACGATCGCCGTCCACAGCGATCCCGAGCGGACGAAAAGCAGGCAAAACACGGCCCCCTGAACCACGCTATAGGCCATGTAGACGGGAATCGACGGGTTGAAGAACAACAGGCCGTAGACCAGGGCCGACACGCCGATGGCCGCTTCCAGTCCCAACATGGGGCGCAGGAAGTTGAACAGCACGCCCCGGAAATAGATCTCCAGCGAGATCGGCAGGATGATGGCGAGCACCGCCATGAGGCCGATCAGTCCGACCTCGCTTTCCAAGGTGGCCGCGTAAGAAGCCCGGGTGCTCTCCATGATGCCAAAGCCCATCAGCGCGTCGAGCCGCTCGCCGGCGAAGAACAGCGCCGCCGCCACCGACACGGCGATCAGCACCCAGCGCGCCTCGGGGCGCGTGAGCCCGATGATCGCCCATCCCATGGCGGTGCGCGAGGCCAGCACGTAACCGGTGGAGGCCAGAACGCCGACCGACGCCAGCAGCGAAAACCACAACAGATTGTCCAGCAGCGCGCGTTCCTTGGTGAAGATGCTGGGGTCCAGCCTGACCACGATGACGCCGCCGATGACGAAGATCAGGACGGACATCAGGGTGATGCCGATGAAATTCCTGATGGTGATGCGATAGGAAAGCGTGGGGTCGGGGTGCGGGGGCATGGAAGAGGGTCCGCGAGGTTGGTTCTTGGGACGGCTCGGGCACCCTCAATCGCGGGCCGGCGCAGTTTCGGCCTGTCGCAGCAGAAGCGCAAGGGCAGCGTCCACCGCCTGGCCCCGCACCGCCTGGCGGTCGCCGGCGAACTGGTCCGCCCGGTGGAGCGTGTCGCCGCCGCGCCGGGCCGCCGCCATGTGCACCAGGCCCACGGGTTTGGTTGGGGTGCCGCCGCCGGGCCCGGCGATGCCGGTGGCGGACACCGCGATATCGGCGCGTGCGCGCTCGAGCGCGCCCTCGGCCATGGCCCGGGCAACCTCTTCGCTGGTGGCGCCGTGCTCGGCTATCATGTCCGCGGGCACGCCCAGTTGATCGGTCTTGGCAACATTTGCGTAGGTGACGAAGCCGCGCATGAAGACCGTCGAGGCGCCTGCCACCTCGGTGAGACACGCGGCGATCAGCCCACCGGTGCAGGATTCCGCCGTGGTTAGGGTCAGGCCCTTGTCCTGGGCGGCTTTGATGATGCCCTGGGCCAATTCCAGCGATGATCTAGAAAAATACATGAGGCCGTCCCGACAAGAGGAAAAATACCGCCAATACAACCGACGCGTATAGGGCGGCGGCGATGTCGTCCGCCATGACGCCAAGCGCCCCGTCGAGGCCGCGCTGGAGCGTCTTGATGGGCCAGGGCTTGAGGATGTCGAACAACCGGAAGGCGATGAATCCGAGCCCGAAGGCCAGCGGATCGAGCCCGGCGGGGGCTACCGCCAGCACCTGGCCCGCCACTTCATCGATGACGATGGCGCCGGGGTCCCGGTCCGGCGTTTTGGCGAGATAGGCCTTGACCGCCCACAGGCCGAGGCCGAAAAGCACGCTGGCCGCAAGGATCACGGCGGCGGGCCCGAAGCGCGCGCCCAGCACCCAGGCCAGGGGCAGCGCCGCCAGCGATCCCCAGGTCCCGGGCGCCTTGGGCAGCAACCCGGTTCCGAACCAGGTACTGATCAGGGCGGGGGGGCTCCAAAACGTTAGGCCGGGAGGAAGGCCCGGGGGAAGGGAGTCCCGCGCGCCGGGGGAAGTGGGGGGGCCGCTCATGGGACCGGTCTTTTCAGGCATATGGTGGCGACGGCCTGGGCCGCTATGCCTTCGCCACGGCCCAGCGCGCCCAGTTTTTCGGTGGTGGTCGCCTTGATAGCGATGCGATCGAGGCTGAGGCCGAGGATGCCGCCCAGGCGCGCGCGCATGAGCTCAAAGTGGGGGGCGATCTTGGGGTATTCGCAAATGATGGTGACGTCGAGATGGATGATGGTCCCGTCCCTGGCTTTGAGCAGACCCAAAGCGTGCTTTAGGAAGGTCGCCGAATCGGCGTCTTTCCAGGCAGCATTGGTGGGCGGGAAATGGCTGCCGATGTCGCCTTCGGCCAGGGCGCCCAAGAGGGCATCGGTGACGGCGTGGAGCCCTGCATCGGCATCGGAATGACCTTTGAGGCCGCGCTCATGGGGAAGATCGATGCCGCAGAGCCGCACCGGGCCGCTCCCTTCCGGGCCGAAGGCATGGACGTCGAAACCCTGTCCGGTCCGGGTTTCGCCGCCCCCCGCGAGCAGCCGTTCGGCACGGGCGAAATCTTGCCTGGTGGTGATCTTGAAGTTGTCTTCCGAGCCCGCCACCAGGGCCACCTCGATCCCGGCGGCGACGGCGAGCGCGGCGTCGTCGGTATGGGCGTCGGCGCCAAGCGCCGCCGCCTTGCGGTGGGCGTCGAGGATAATGTTGAAGGAAAACCCCTGGGGCGTCTGCGCCCGCCACAACTCGGTTCGGTCGACCGCATCAACGATGAGCCCGCCGGCACCACGTTTGAGGCTGTCGGCCACGGCCAGGGCCGGGACGGCGCCGGGGTGGGCGGCCAGCGCTTCGATGATCCGGGCGATCAGCGCGTCGTCCACCAAGGGTCGGGCGGCATCGTGAATGAGCACCGTATCGAAGCCCTCCCCGGCCAAGCTTTCAAGCCCGAGCCGCACCGAAACCTGGCGCGTCGCGCCGCCCTGGACCGGGTCCAAAAGGCTTAGATGGCCGACCGCTTCGTCGTAGCGCGCGCGGTCGTCGGCGTGGATCACCACGCGCACGGCGGCTACCGCGTCGGAATCTTGGAATGCCGCCACCGCATGGCTCAGCATGGGCCGGCCGCAAAGGGGAGTGTATTGCTTGGGAAATGGTGCGCCCTGGGTCCCATCCCCGCCGAGTCGCGCGCCGCGGCCCGCGGCGACGATCAGGGCGACGCAGCCGGCCATGTCGATTCCTCATCCATGGAGAGCGAGGGTAGCCGCGCTTCCCCCGCCTGCCAAGCGCCATCGCGCCCGGTCGGGACCAGGTGGGTGCCCGATCAGGGAAAATCGGGCGACCCCAGGGCAGCCCGGCCAACCGACCGCCAAGAGCGGGTGGGCTAACTCATGATCTTCCAGCTACCGTCGGACTGGCGGCAGGCCGTGCCATAGGCCCGTTCGGTCCGTCCGTCGATGGTCACGGTCTGCTGGAATTCCCGGCACGTTCGGCCGTCGTCCCGGCGATAGGCAGGTTGCGGGGTCACGGTGCCGGAATGCCGGTTGTCGGGGTTCTGCCAGGTCGAGGGCTGTCCCGATCGCTGGGTTTCCAGGGAGCTCTGGGTGGTGCGGTGCATGTAGGCGCGGTCGGCCCGGTCGAGGGATTTGCCGACCTCCGAACCGACGATCCCGCCGAGCACGGCGCCGATGCTGATGGCGATGACCTTGCCCGATCCCTTGCCGATGGTCGAGCCCAGCAACCCGCCGGCGATGGCGCCGACCAATGTGCCGCCCCTTTCCTTTGGGCCCTGGTTCTCGGCGCAGGCGATTAAACCAAGGCTGATGATGGCGATGGCGGCCACGGTGCCGAAATTTCGATGACGTGGCGCACAATGTTGGTGGCTTGAAGACATGACGGTACTCCGATGAGACGAGGACTTTTATTAGTGTAGGACGATTGGCGACAAAAATAAAAGGGTGAGAGCACTTTCCGGTCAAGTGGTTCAATTTGGCCGGATAGTGCTCTCGCGTGGGGCCAAGGCATAAGCCACGGCACCCGGAATGGTGATCGGTGATATACTCCGCGCGCCATGAACCCGCTGGTCTTCAATTTGTCGGCCCTCGCCGCGCTGGTGCCCTCGGCGCTGCTGCTCTACCGCCGGGGCCCCGGTCCCGAACCCGATGTCCGCGATGCCGTATTCTGGGGGGTTTTGGCGGTGGCGGTGGCGGGCGCCGTGGCCTGGACCTCGGTGCTCTTCGCGTCGGCTTGGCAGACCGGAATCGCGGCGAGCCTATGGGTCACAATTTCCCTTTCCCTGGTCTTGTTCGCGGTGATTTCTGCGGCAAGCAGCGCGTTCGCCCGATTGCTCGTGGTGTTCGGCCCCTATGCGGTGGTTCTCGGTTCCATCGCCACGTTCTGGGCGCAGGCACCGGGCCGCCCGGCGACGGCGACCCTCGCCGGGCCCTGGCTCAACCTGCATATCGGGATTTCGGTGACGACCTATGCGCTGATGACCTTGGCGGCGATGGCGGCTTTGGGCGTTTTTCTTCAGGAGCGGGCCTTGAAAGCGCGGCGACCGACGCGCCTGACGGCGATCCTGCCCTCGGTGTCCGAGGGCGAGACGCTGCAGCTCCGTGTTCTCGCCGCGTCGGCGGTGGTGCTGGGCCTGGGGCTTCTGTCGGGCATGGTCATCGAGGTTCTCGAGCGCGGCGTCATCCTCGTTTTCAACCACAAGACCCTGCTTTCAATTCTCTCCTTCACGGTGATCGCCGGACTGCTGATCGTGCATCGGGCGAGCGGCCTGGCCGGGCGGCGCGCGGCGCGCTATGTGTTGCTTGCCTATCTGCTGCTGACCCTCGGTTACCCCGGGGTCAAGCTGGTGACCGATGTGATTTTGCGTTAACCCGGCGCCTGCCCTGAAAACCAATTAGTGCCCATCAAATTGATTCCATTTGGCCGGAGTGTGCTCTAGTGTGCCCATCTCATAGCCAGATCTGGAAATTGCACAAATTATGACCATTCATATCGGCCCGGTGGCCGTAACAGATCCGGTGTTTCTGGCGCCCATGTCGGGGGTGACCGACCTGCCGTTCCGGCGCATGGTCAAACGCCTGGGGGCGGGGTTGGTGGTCTCGGAGATGATCGCCAGCCAGGCCATGGTCCGCAAGACCGCCCAGTCGATCAAGCTCGGCCGGACCGAGGCCGAGGAATTCCCCATGGCGGTGCAACTCGCCGGTTGCGAACCGGAAATCGTCGCCGAGGCGGCACGCCTCAACGCGGATAGGGGGGCGGCGATCATCGACATCAACATGGGGTGTCCGGTGAAGAAAATCGTCAACAAGCAGGCCGGCTCCGCGTTGATGCGTGACGAGCGGCAGGTCGGCCGTATCCTGGCCGCCGCCGTCGGGGCGGTTGATCTGCCGGTGACCCTGAAAATCCGCCTGGGTTGGGACGATTCCAGCCTGAACGCACCGCGCATCGCGCGCATCGCCGAGGATTCGGGGGTGCGCATGATCACCGTCCATGGCCGCACGCGCTGCCAGTTCTATACCGGGCAGGCCGATTGGCGCGCCGTCGGCCGGGTCAAGGCGGCGGTGTCCCTTCCGGTCATTGTCAATGGCGACATTACCGGTTTGAACGATGCCGCGGAGGCGCTTTCGCGGTCCGGCGCCGACGGCGTCATGATCGGCCGCGGCGCTTACGGCCGACCGTGGTTCCCGGCCCAGGTCGCCCGCTTCCTGAAAGATGGCGTCCGCTTGCCCGACCCCGATATTGCCGCGCGCTGTCGCCATGCGCTCCGTCATTTCGAGGACATTCTCGCCTATCATGGCGTGGCGCGCGGCGTCCGCGTTGCGCGCAAGCACCTTGGGTGGTACGTGCAGGGATTGCCGGGCGGCGCCAAGTTCCGTGCGACGTTGTTTCGCCTGGAGCACCCGGCGGCGGTCAGGGTGGCGGTGGCGGCGTTCTTCCATCGCGCCGCCGATGAGGCGGGCGGACCCAAAGCCTGGGGCCGGTTGCGCGAGGCCGCGGCATGAAGGGCCCCGGCGCCCGAGCGCGGCAGCAGCCCGGAGATGGCGCCGAGGGGCGCTTCGAAGCGGTGCTGAATTCGCTGTCAGATCCGGTGCTTGTGGTGGGCGGCGACGGCGCGGTGCAATACGTCAATCAGGCCACCGAACTATTTTTCGACGCCTCTCAGTCGTGGCTGGAATCGCGGAAACTTGCCGATCTCGTTCCCGCCGATGGGCCGCTGTTTGCGATGATCGACCAGGTGCGAAAGTCTGGAAGCAGCCTTTCCGAATACGGCGTGACCCTGCAAACGCCGCGCTCCGGGACCCGGCTGCTGACCATCCAGGTGGCGCCCATCAATGACCAACCCGGTTCGGTGGTGGTTTCGCTTCACGACCGCACCATCACGTCCAAGATGACCGGCGAGCTCAGCAGCCGCAGCGCCGCCCGTTCCCTCACCGGCATGGCCGCGGTGCTGGCCCATGAAGTGAAGAATCCGCTGTCCGGAATCCGCGGCGCCGCGCAGTTGCTCGAGCAGGGTGCCGACGACGAAGACCGCAAGCTCACCCACCTGATTTGCGATGAGACCGACCGCATCTGCGCGTTGCTGGACTCCATGGATGCATTTTCCGGGCAGCCCATGATCGGCCAGGGGGAAGTCAACATCCATCAGGTGCTCGAACATGTGCGCAAGCTGGCGGAGAACGGCTTCGCCCGTTCCGTGGGTTTCCAGGAACGCTATGACCCCTCGCTGCCGCCGGTGGCGGGCGACCGCGATCAGTTGATCCAGGTGTTTCTCAACCTGGTCAAGAACGCGGCCGAGGCGGTGGCCGACCGGGGCGGGGAAATTACCCTCACCACCGGTTACCAGCACGGCCTCCGTGTGGCCCGTCCGGGATCCGACCGGCGGACCCAGCTGCCCCTGGTGATCGCGGTGATCGATAACGGCGAGGGTATTGCTGAAGATATCCAGGCCCATCTATTCGATCCTTTCGTCACCACCAAGTCGGGTGGAACCGGTTTGGGGCTTGCCTTGGTGGCGAAGATCATCGGCGATCATGGCGGCATGATCGAATTCACAAGCGAACCCGGAAGCACCGTATTTCGGGTCTATCTCCCGGCTTACCGGGAAGCGGAGATCACTTAATGGCGGAGAGTACGATTCTTTTGGCCGACGATGATCAGGCTATCCGCGTGGTGGTGACCAAGGCCTTGACACGGAACGGGTATTCGGTGCGGGCGACGTCCAATGCCGCGACGCTGTGGAAATGGATCGAGGACGGCGAAGGCGATGTGGTGATCACCGACGTGGTCTTGCCCGATGAGAACGGGCTCGATCTGCTGCCGCGGATCCGCAAGCTCAGGCCCAATCTCAAGATCATCGTGATGAGCGCACAGAACACCTTGTTGACGGCGGTCAAGGCGGCCCAGCGGGGCGCTTTCGAATACCTGCCCAAGCCCTTCGACCTGGTCGAGCTGGTGGCGGTGGTGAAGAAGGCGCTCGCCCAGCCGGCCGCCCGGGTCGAACGGCGCGACGACAAGGGCGGCGATGAAGAGCAATTGCCGTTGATCGGCAGTTCCCCGGCCATGCAGGAGATATACCGGACGCTGGCACGGCTGATCTCGACCGACCTGACGGTCATCATCAGCGGCGAATCGGGGACCGGAAAGGAATTGGTGGCCAAGGCGCTGCATGATTACGGGTCGCGCCGCACAGCCTCCTTCGTCGCCATCAATATGGCGGCGATTCCAAGGGATCTGATCGAAAGCGAGCTCTTTGGCCATGAGCGCGGCGCGTTTACCGGCGCCACCCAGCGTCACATGGGACGCTTCGAGCAGGCCGAAGGAGGCACCCTGTTCCTCGACGAGATCGGCGATATGCCGGTGGAAGCCCAGACCCGTTTGCTCCGGGTTCTGCAGGAAAGCGAGTATACCACCGTCGGTGGGCGCACGCCGATCCGCACCAATGTTCGGATCATCGCCGCCACCCATCATAATCTTCGTCGCTTGGTTGCCCAGGGACTGTTCCGCGAAGACCTGTTCTACCGCCTCAACGTGGTGCCCATCCGCCTGCCGCCGCTGCGCGAACGGAGGGAGGATGTGCCCACCCTGGTGCGCCACTTCCTGGCCCAGGCGGAAAAGGAAGGCTTGCCCGGCAAGCGGGTGGACGAGTTGGCCATGGAACGTCTAAGCGCTTACCGCTGGCCGGGCAATGTTCGGGAACTGGAGAACCTGGTGCGCCGGCTCGCCGCCCTTTACTCCCAGGAGGTGATTGGCGCCGACGTTATCGAGGCGGAGCTTTCCGAGGTGCCGGCCCTGGCCGGAACCGCCGATGAGCGCGACAGCGAAAACCTCGGGTCCGCCGTGGAGCGCCACTTGCGGGATTATTTTTCCGCCCACAAGGACGGTTTGCCGCCACCGGGTCTGTACGACAGAATCATCAAGGAGGTGGAGCGTCCGCTCCTGACCGTGTGCCTGGGCGCGACCCGGGGCAATCAGATCAAGGCCTCGGAATTGCTCGGCCTCAATCGCAACACCTTGCGCAAGAAACTACGTGAGTTGGACATCCAGGTCGTTCGGGGCGTAAAATGATAATGTCAAGCGTCCGGCGTGGGGTCGCACCCGGCGCCGGCCATGCATTACGCGCTTGATGTTCGGATGACAGAGAACGCAGCCAAGACCGCTTCCTGGACCATCGGCGAGTTCGTACGTTGGGCTACCCGCGTGGGCTTGGCGGGCAAGCTCGCCGTGGGACTCGCGGTTTGTTCGGCGCTCTCGGGCGTGGCGACTTATGTCGCCTTCACCCAACCATCGGGCGACGTGCCGAGGGCGACGGACCTCGTGGTCAGCCTGCTTTATCTCGATCTCTTTTTGTTGCTGGCCCTGGGCGTCCTGGTGGTCCGGCGCATGCTCCAGGTCTGGGCCGAACGGCGCCGCGGTTCGGCGGGATCGCGGCTGCACATCCGTCTCGTTGTGCTGTTCAGCCTGGTGGCCCTGACCCCGGCCGTCATCGTCGCGCTTTTTTCGGCGCTGGTTTTCAATTTCGGGGTGCAGAACTGGTTCAGCGACACGGTCCGTACCGCGCTCACCCAATCCCAGGCGGTCGCCGATTCCTACCTCAAGGAACACCGCCGCAACATCACCGGCGACATCATCGGCATGGCCAGCGATCTCAACCGGCAGGGGCCGGGTCTGATCAACGACCGCCGGGCGTTTTCCCGCGTCGTGCAGGTTCATACCGAACTGCGCGGGCTCTCCGAAGCGGTCGTGTTCGACAGTTCCGGACGGATCTTCGGGCGTTCGAGGCTGAGCTTTTCTCTCGCTTTCGAACGAACCCCCCTGGAAGCCATGGAACGCGCGCGCCAAGGCGGTATCGTCTATCTTTCCTCCGACGATGACGATCGAATCCGGGCGCTGATCCGGCTGGAACGGTTCGTCGATACCTTCCTGATGGTCGGCCGCTTCGTCGACGCCAAGGTCCTGGACCACGTCCAAAAGACGCGGTCGGCGGTCAGCGCGTATCAGTCTCTCGAACAGGTGCGTAGCGACCTGGAGATGCTTTTTGCGTTGATTTTCGTGGTGGTGGCCCTATTGCTTCTATTCGTCGCGGTCTGGGTGGGGCTCAACTTCGCCATTAAGCTGGCGAAGCCCATCGCCAGCCTGGTGGCGGCTACCGACAGGGTCCGCGCCGGCGATCTGACGGCGCGGGTGGAGGAGCAGGGAACCGATGAACTGGGTTCCTTGAGCACCGCCTTCAACCGCATGACGAGCCAATTGGAAAGCCAGCGCGCGGAACTCGTCGAAGCCAACGAGCAGATCGATACCCGTCGGCGCTTCATCGAGGCGGTCCTCTCGGGCGTTTCGGCGGGCGTGATCGGCCTCGATCACCTTGGGCGCATCAAATTCCCCAATCAGACCGCGTCGGAACTCTTGTCCACCGACCTGGCCCTCGACCTGGGGCGCCCGATCACCGATTTCGTGCCGGAACTGGGGGAATTACTGGAGCGCGCGCGCCGCAGCCCCGCTCAGATGGTCAACGCGGAGATCCAGGTTTTTCGTCGGGGCCGGCCGCGGACGCTGCAGGTCCGGCTCGCGGTGGAGGGGGAGACAGACCAAGACCGCGGCTTTGTGGTGACCTTCGACGACATCACCGAACTGATCTCCGCCCAGCGCAAGGCGGCATGGTCCGACATCGCGCGCCGGTTAGCCCACGAGGTCAAGAATCCGCTGACTCCGATCCAGTTGGCGGCGGAGCGGCTGAAGCGCCGTTATCTCGACGAGGTAAAGTCGGATCCCCAGACCTTCTCGACATGCATCGACACCATCATTCGCCAAGTCGATGACATCGGTAACATGATCGGCGAATTTTCCGCCTTCGCCGAGATGCCGTCACCGACCCTTGACCGGCACGACGTCGCCGATATGGTGCGCCGCGCGGTGTTCCTGCAACGGAGCGCCAATCCGTCGATTGCCTACGACCTCGACCTCCCCGACGTTGGGGTGGAACTGGTTTGCGACGATCGCCAAGTCGGCCAGGCCTTGACCAATCTTTTGCAGAACGCCGCCGACGCCATCGCCGGTAAATCGGGGGCCGGTAAATCTGGGGATGGCCAGGACGGCTTCGGCCATATCAAAGTGGAGGTGGGCCATGACAAAGAGCGGCAAATCGTCATCGCCGTCACCGATGATGGCGTAGGGCTGCCCAAGGACCATGACCGGGACATCACCGACCCTTACGTCACCACCCGTACCCAGGGTACCGGGCTTGGCCTTGCCATTGTGCGGAAGATCATGGAGGATCATGGAGGAACGCTTGTTTTGGAAGACGCCGACCAAGGTGGCGCCCGGGTGAGCCTCATATTCCAGGCCGATGGCGCGCCCGGCGTTGCGCCACAGGTATCGCAAACCGGCAATCCTGAAGAACGCGCAAAATGACGGAATTGACCCACGAAATTCTGGTGGTTGATGACGAAGAGGACATCCGCATGTTGATCGCGGGCGTGCTCAGGGACGAGGGCTATTCGACGCGCGAGGCCGGGGATTCGAAAGCGGCATTGCGGGAGATCGATCAGCGCCGGCCGAGCCTGGTGATCCTGGATATCTGGCTCCAGGGCAGCGAACTGGACGGGCTTGAGATTCTCAATGTCCTGAAGGAGGACTATCCGGAGATTCCCGCGATCATGATCTCCGGGCACGGCAATGTCGAGACGGCGGTGGCGGCCATCAAGCAAGGCGCCTATGATTATATCGAAAAACCGTTCAAGACCGACCGTCTGCTGCATCTTGCCGAACAGGCCATAGAAACCGCCCGGCTGCGGCGCGAAAATTTGGACTTGAGGCGGCGCGCCGGCGGCGAAATCGAAATGGTGGGTAGCTCGCCCGCCATGTGCCAGGTGCGGGCCGCGATCAGCCGGGTTGCGCCGACCAGCAGCCGGGTGCTGATCGGCGGTCCCGCCGGGGTCGGGAAAGAGGTCGCCGCCCGCCTCATTCACGCCGAATCGGGCCGCGCCCAAGGGCCTTTCGTCGCCATAAATTGCGCCTCGATGCATCCCGATCGCCTGGCCGAAGAGCTGTTCGGCACCGAGGGCGAGGACCGGCCGCTGCATACCGGGTTGTTCGAAGCGGCCCATAACGGAACTCTATTTTTCGATGAAGTGGGCGACATGCCGCTGGAGACCCAGGGCAAGATCGTTCGCGTCCTGCAGGAGCAGACCTTCGAAAGGGTGGGGGGCAGCAGCCTGATCGAGGTCGACGTCCGCGTCATGGCCGCAACCAGCCGCGATCTCGAAGAAGAGATCGGCCTGGGCCGCTTCCGCGAAGACCTCTATTACCGGTTGGCAGTGGTCCCCATTGCCATTCCGCCTCTCGACAAGCGGCGCGAAGACATCGCCGAACTGGTGGACCATTTCATGGAGCGCGCGGCCCGCTCCTCGGGACTCACGGAACGGGTTATCGGCGACGATGTCCTGGCGGCGCTCAGGGCCCACGATTGGCCGGGCAATGTACGTCAGCTTCGCAACGTCGTGGAACGGCTCCTGATCATGGCGCCGCGGGACGAGGACGGCATGATCCACGCCGATACTCTGCCCCATGAGATCGGTGCGGCGGCGCCCGTCGTCCTGCGCGGCGAGGGCGGCAGCCGCATGATGGGGCTCGGCCTAAGGGCCGCCCGGGAAATGTTCGAACGGGAATACCTCGCCGCCCAGATCACCCGCTTCGGCGGTAATGTGTCACGGACCGCCCAGTTCGTCGGCATGGAACGCTCGGCCCTTCATCGTAAGCTCAAGACGCTCGGCCTCGGCAGCGACAGCGTCCAGCGCGAGAAAACGGGCACATGACGGTCATGGCGGCGCAAACGAAACGTCGGGGATAGGCGCAAGGCATGAAGGTGATAGTCTGCGGAGCCGGTCAGGTGGGAACGAGCATTGTTCGCCACCTGGTGACGGAAAATAACGACGTTACCGTCATCGACCACTCGGCGGAGCAGATCAAGAAGATCGGCGATTCCATGGATGTCAAAGCCATGGAAGGATTCGCCTCGCACCCCCAAGTGCTCGAGGCCGCCGGGGCGGGCGACGCCGATATGATCATCGCCGTCACCCGTGCCGATGAAGTCAACATGGTGGCCTGCCAGGTCGCCCATTCGCTGTTCGAATTGCCGACCAAGATCGCGCGGGTCCGCCATCAAAACTATCTTCAGCCGATCTGGGCGGATCTATTCAGCCGCGACAACATGCCCATCGACGTGATCATCTCGCCCGAGATCGAAGTGGGGCGAGCCATTTCACGGCGCCTTCACGCGCCGGGCGCGTTCGATAGCCTTACCCTGGCCGACGGCTTGGTGCAGTTGCTGGGCGTGCGCTGCGCCGATGATTGTCCCATCGTCGACACGCCGCTGGGCCAGCTTCAAGAGCTTTTCCCCGATCTCAACAGCACCATCGTCGGGATCGTCCGCGGCGGCAAGGGGTTCGTGCCCGATTCGTCCGAGCATCTGTTGCCCGGCGACGAGGTCTATCTCATCGCCGACGCCAAGCATGTCCCCCGGGTCATGGCCGCCTTCGGTCACGAGGAACCGGAGGCGCGCCGCGTCATCATCCTCGGTGGCGGCAATATCGGCAGCTATCTCGCCCGCGAGATCGAAGAGCATCATCCCGGGGTCACGGCCAAGATCATCGAATTCAACCGGGAACAGGCCGAACGCGCCGCCAACGCCCTGGATCGCACGGTGGTCATCCACGGCGATGCCCTCGATCCGGAAATACTGGAAGAGGCGAACGTGTCGGCCGCGGAAGCGGTGGTGGCGGTGACCAACGAGGACGAGGTCAACATCCTCGCTTCCTTGCTGGCCAAGCGCTACGGCTGCGAGAAAGCGATGGCCCTGATCAACAATTCAACCTACTCGCCGCTGGTCACCACCCTTGGGATCGATGTCGTGGTATCGCCGCGGGCGATCACGGTTTCGACGATTCTGCAGCATATCCGCCGCGGCCGCATCCGCGCGGCTTACGCGATCCACGAGGGCTTCGGCGAGGTCATGGAGGCCGAGGCCGTGGAGTCATCGGATCTGGTGGGCGCGCCCTTGCGTGAGGTCAAACTTCCCTCGGGGCTGATCATCGGCGCCCTGGTGCGCGACGGCGAGGTGATCATGCCGCGCGGCGACACCGTGGTGCGGGTCCATGACCGGGTCGTACTTTTCGCCAAAACCGATGTCATCAAACAGGTCGAGCGCATGTTCGCGGTCGGCCTCGAATTCTTCTGATCCCCCGGCGCGCCCGAAGCCCCGTTTCCGACCCCAGCCGATCGCCGCAGATGTCAAGAATCGCATATGTCAATGGCCGTTACCTGCCCCACCGACGGGCTGCAATCCATGTCGAGGATCGCGGCTTCCAGTTCGCCGACGCCGTGTACGAGGTGATCGGGGTGCAGGGGGGGCGCCTGGTGGATGAAGGTCCGCATATGGAGCGGCTTTCCCGGTCGCTGGCGGCGTTGTCCATGAAGGCGCCCATGGGGGAGAGGGCGCTCGCCCATGTCATGCGCGAGACCGTGCGCCGCAACCGCGTGAGGACCGGCATCTTGTATCTCCAGATCACCCGTGGCGTGGCTTCCCGCGATCATGCCTTCCCGGCGGATGCGGAGCCGTCCCTGGTGATGATGGCGCGCGCGTACGCGGGGCCGGCACCGGGCTTGGTGGAAAAGGGCTGCGCCGTCATCACGGTGCCCGATATCCGCTGGAAGCGGTGCGACATCAAGACCGTTTCCTTGCTGGCCAACGTGCTGGCCAAGCAGCAGGCGAAGGAAGCCGGAGCTTACGAGGCCCTTCAGGTGGACGAAGACGGTCTCATCACCGAGGGCAGCGCCACCAATGCCTGGATCATCAGCCAAGACGGCGTGCTGGTGACCCGGCCGGTCGATCACGCTATCCTCGACGGGGTCACGCGCCGCGCCGTGATCGCCCTGGCTGCACGGGCGGGGCTTGCCTTCGAGGAGCGTTCCTTCAGTGTCGATGAGGCCAAGGCGGCGGCCGAGGCGTTCTTGACGGGAACCACGGCTGACGTGATGCCCATCACGCGGATCGACGCCACCCCCATCGGCGGTGGTGTGCCCGGCCCCTTTGCCCTGAGACTGCTGGCCGATTACACGGTCCACACGGCGACCGGCGGAGACCATCGGTGAAGGCCGGCAACGGGTCGGGGCCGCCGCGGGCGATCATCTTCGATTGGGACAACACCCTGGTGGACGTTTGGCCGGCCATTCACGACGCGCTCAATACCACCTTCGTCGCCATGGACCACCCCACCTGGAGCTTTGAAGAAACCCGATCCCGGGTGCGCAAGTCGCTGCGCGACAGTTTTCCCGAATTGTTCGGGGCGCGCTGGACTGAGGCCCGGAAAATCTTCTATGACCGCTACGCCGCGGTCCATCTCGATCACCTCAAACCCCTGGCGGGGAGCGCCGAGGGATTGGCCTGGCTCGCCGGCCTTGGGCTCTACCTCGGGGTCGTCAGCAACAAGGCGGGCGACTATCTCCGCCAAGAGGCGGAGCGGCTCGGCTGGGACGGTTTTTTCGGCAGGATCGTCGGTGCCACCGATGCCCAATCCGACAAGCCCGATCCCGCGCCGGTCAACATGGCGCTGGACGGCAGCGGCATCGATGCCGGACCGGACGTTTGGTTCGTGGGTGATGGCGCCATCGACGTCCAATGCGCGTTAAATTCGGGTTTGACCCCGGTCTTTTTTCTCCGCGACGGCACCGAAGCGGAGCTTGTTGGTCATAATCTCGTCCAATTTGTGGACGCACAATGCCGCGTGCGGGGTATGGAGGGGTTGAAAAAACTTGTACAGGATCGATTCGCTCCCATATCCGGACGGTATTAGGGTGGAAATATGACGGTTCCGGCGCCTCTGCACGCGCCGCTGGATCCGGCACAACAATAAACATAATTGATGGAAAGAATCATAAAATGGCTGCTGATAAAACACAGAATCTTCAGGATGTGTTTCTCAACAACATCCGCAAGAACAAGACCCCGGTCACGATCTTTCTTGTAAACGGCGTAAAACTTCAGGGTATTGTCACTTGGTTCGACAATTTCTCGGTCCTGTTGCGCCGCGATAATCACTCCCAGCTCGTCTATAAACACGCCATTTCCACGGTCATGCCGGCAACGCCGGTCCAACTCTGGGAGGGCGATGAGGACGAGGCGTCCGACGCCGCCGAGGCGGAGGCCGATGTCGAGGCCTGAGCCCGCGCAGATGCCAAGTCTCCATCTTGCCTTCTGAGTCGATTCCAAACCGTCGTTCAAACGGCAGGCCGCCGGGACCGGGCGATCCCGGCGCTCCCCTTTCGGGGCGCGCGGCGGTGGTGGTGCCGATTTTGCGCACCCGAAAATCCATCGCGCGGGATGCCCCCGCACGGCTGGAGGAGGCCTGCGGCCTGGCCGAGGCCATTGAGTTGGAGGTGGTTCTGGCCAAGGCCTTACGGGTCGCCCGTCCCCGCGCCGCCACCCTCTTGGGCGCCGGCGTGGTGGAGGCGCTCAAGCCCGAACTCAAGGATCTGAGGGTCGACGTGGTGGTGGTCGACGGGAGCTTGACGCCGATCCAGCAGCGCAACCTGGAGCTCGCCTGGAAATGCAAGGTGATCGACCGCACCGGCCTGATCCTGGAAATTTTCGGCGCCCGCGCCCGGACCCGGGAGGGCAGCCTCCAGGTGGAACTGGCGGCACTGAGTTATCAACGTTCGCGCTTGGTCAAGTCCTGGACCCATCTCGAGCGCCAACGCGGCGGCTTCGGTTTCCTAGGGGGACCCGGCGAAACCCAGATCGAGGCCGACCGGCGCCAGATCGACATCCGGATCTCCCGCATCAAGGCCGATCTCGAGAATGTGGCGCGCACCCGTGGGCTCCACCGCGCCGCGCGCCGCCGGGTGCCGTTTTCGGTGGTCGCCCTGGTCGGCTACACCAATGCCGGAAAATCCACCCTTTTCAACACCCTCACGCGGGCTTCGGTGCGGGCCGAGGACGTCCTGTTCGCGACCCTGGATCCCACCATGCGGGGGGTCCAATTGCCGTCGGGGCGCAAGATCATCCTGTCGGACACCGTGGGGTTCATCTCCGACCTGCCCACCGACCTCGTCGCCGCCTTCCGCGCGACCCTGGAAGAGGTGCTCTCCGCCGATCTCGTCATCCATGTCCGCGACATCTCCCATCCCGACTCAGAAGCCCAGAAAAAGGACGTCCAAGACGTGCTCCGCGAATTGGGCCTCGAGACCGAGGGTAGCGGCGCGCTGATCGAGGCGCTCAACAAGACCGACCTGCTGGCGCGCGGTGAACGCGAGGCCCAAATTGCGCGCGCCCGGCGCCATCCGGACCTTGCCGCGGTCTCGGCCCTGACCGGGGAGGGGATGGACGGGCTGCTCAAAGCCATAGACCGGCGGCTGGCGGTCGACCGGCGGGTCTATCACTACCGTCTCGGGCCGGCCGACGGCGCCGCCATGGCCTGGCTCTACGAGCACGGCGAGGTGCTCGAGCGCACGGAGGCCGACGACGGGGGCGTGCGCCTCACCGTCGGCTTGGGGCCCGCCGATGCCGAGCGCTTCGGCCACCATTACGGCGGCGTGACCGAGCTCGCCCGGGGCGAACGCGCCGCCCAATAGGCTTTTGCCCCCCGAATTCCCGAAATAATCGCGAATCATGCTGTTCGGCGCCATTTTTTTGCCAAGCCCCGCTTGACAGTGACGGGGGCAGTTCGTATATCACTGGCACTCACTTGAGGTGAGTGCTAACAGCCCCCAGGGAAGCCCCTGTAAGGTATTGAATTAATAATGTTTCAAGGGAGAGGGTCATGAACATCAGGCCTTTGCACGATCGCGTGATCGTCCAAGCGCTGGACGCCGAACAGAAGACCGCAGGCGGCATCATCATCCCCGACACGGCCCAGGAAAAGCCTTCGGAGGGCAAGGTTATCGCCGTCGGGCCGGGCGCGCGCGACACCGAGGGCAAGCGTCACCAGCTTTTGGTCAAGAAGGGCGACCGCATCCTTTTCGGCAAGTGGTCCGGCACCGAGGTCAAGGTCGACGGCAAGGACCTTCTGATCGTCTCCGAAGGCGACATCCTCGGCATTCTGGACCGCAAGGCGGTGGTTCAGGCCAAGGGCAAGGCGGCCGCGGTCGCCGGCACCTCGTCGGATCACAGCCATGTGCCCGACATGGACTGCTGTTAGAGCCGGCGATCGATCAATCCAGCAAAAGTTGAACAGTTTGAACATCAAGGAGAATCGTCAAATGAACATCAGGCCTTTGCACGACCGTGTGATCGTCGAAGCGCTGGACGCGGAACAGAAGACCGCGGGCGGCATCATCATCCCCGATACGGCCCAGGAAAAGCCGCAGGAGGGCAGGGTTATCGCCGTCGGGCCGGGCGTTCGCGGCGACGACGGCAAGATACAGAAGCTCGACGTCAAGAAGGGCGACCGGATCCTTTACGGCAAGTGGTCCGGCACCGAGGTTAAGCTTGACGGTAAGGACCTTCTGATCATGAAAGAAAGCGACATCATGGGTGTCCTGGAATAGGGCCCGGGCTTTGCTTTCATCCCCACACAGTTACCAATAGGGAGTACCCAAAATATGGCGAAAGAGGTCAAATTCTCCGTCGATGCCCGCAACCGTATGCTCAAGGGCATCGACATACTGACCGACGCGGTCAAGATAACCCTCGGCCCCAAGGGTCGCAACGTCGTGCTCGATAAATCCTTCGGCGCGCCGCGCATCACCAAGGACGGCGTGACCGTGGCCAAGGAAATCGAACTTCTGGACAAATTCGAGAACATGGGCGCGCAGATGATACGCGAGGTGGCGTCCAGGACCAGTGACGAAGCCGGCGACGGCACCACCACGGCGACCGTACTCGCCCAGTCCATCGCGAGCGAAGGCGCCAAGGCGGTGGCCGCGGGCATGAACCCGATGGATATCAAGCGCGGCATCGACGTGGCCATCAAGGTGGTGGTCGCGGACTTGGAGAAGCGCTCCAAGCCGGTCAAGACCAGCGCCGAGATCGCCCAGGTGGGCACCATCTCGGCCAACGGCGAAGCCGACATCGGCAACAAGATCGCCGAGGCCATGGACCGGGTCGGCAAGGAAGGCGTGATCACGGTGGAGGAATCCAAGGGCTTCGATACCGAGCTCGAGGTGGTCGAGGGCATGCAGTTCGACCGCGGTTATCTGTCGCCTTACTTCGTCACCAACGCGGAAAAGATGATCTGCGAGATGGAAGAGCCGGTGATCCTCCTCCATGAGGCCAAGCTCTCCAATCTTCAGGCCATGCTGCCGCTGTTGGAGAAGGTGGTGCAGACCGGCAAGCCGCTGCTCATCGTCGCCGAGGACGTGGAGGGCGAGTCCCTGGCCACCCTGGTGGTCAACAAACTGCGCGGGGGCCTCAAGGTCGCGGCGGTCAAGGCGCCCGGCTTCGGCGACCGTCGCAAGGCCATGCTGCAGGATATTGCCATCCTGACCGGCGGCCAGGTGATCAGCGAAGATCTCGGCATTAAGCTGGAGAACGTCAACCTGAATATGCTGGGCAGCGCCAAGCGCGTTTCCATCTCCAAGGAGGAGAGCACCCTCATCGACGGCGCCGGCAAGAAGAAGGCGATCCAGGACCGCTGTAGCCAAATCCGCCAGCAGATCGAGGAAACCACGTCGGACTACGACCGGGAGAAGCTGCAGGAACGGCTGGCCAAGCTGGCCGGCGGTGTTGCCGTGATCAAGGTCGGCGGGGCCACCGAGGTCGAGGTCAAGGAACGCAAGGACAGGGTCGATGATGCGCTCAACTCCACCCGCGCCGCGGTGGAAGAGGGCATCGTGCCGGGCGGCGGCGTGGCGCTGCTCTACGCCACCAAGAAGCTGTTGGCTATCAAGGCCGAGAATGACGACCAGAAAGTCGGCATCGATATCGTGCGCCGGGCCGTGCAGGCGCCGATCCGCCAGATCGTCGCCAATGCCGGCGAGGAAGGCTCCGTGGTGGTCGGCAAGCTGTTGGAAGGCAGGGATCAGAACCGGGGTTTCGACGCCCAGACCTGCAGGTACGCGGACTTGGTCAAGTCCGGCATTATCGATCCCACCAAGGTGGTGCGCACCGCGCTGCAGGATGCGGCCTCGATCGCCGGCCTGCTGATCACCACCGAAGCCATGGTGGCGGAATTGCCCGAAAAGAAAGATGTGCCGGCGATGCCCCCCGACATGGGCGGCATGGGCGGCATGGGTGGTTTCTAACCAGCTTTTTTCTGGTGCGGGTTCGGCCCGCTAAGCCGCTAAAAATAAGGGGTTGGGCTAATAGGTCCAGCCCCTTTTTCTGTCATAGGTGCATTATAGGTGCAGGGAGCGCGCGCTAGGGGCGTCCTCTGTCTCGCCGGTATCTAGGTGGCCCGCTCACGTACGAAACGCGCCAGGGGGCCCCTTGCGCCCCGATCCTATGATCTGGCCCGAGGGAGGTAACTCTCATCCTGCTAATACGACGAACAGCCATAGGCGTAGGCAAGTCACGTGACGCTCACTCCGACATTCAGC
>JAPUGG010000137.1 GCA_027292975.1 Alphaproteobacteria bacterium
GTCGTGTAGCCCCCTTAGTATCCTTGTCAATGGGTCTATCAGTTCTCGTTTGCCCTTCGCTCGAAGCATCCCAAGAGTGTTTCCACCGTTCGGGGTTCCCTCACCATAGCGCCATTTCCCCGGCCGCCGGAACCCTGGTAACTTGGCCAATGCGCCCATGGGCGGGCTTGGATCACAAAGACAAGGCATAGGGGAGAACCGTGGTGGCAGACAGGGTTGGACTTATCGGCGTCGGCGACATGGGCCAGGGGTTGCTCGCGCGCCTGATCAAGGCGGGGGTGGAGGTGAAAGCCTTCGATATCTCGGAGGCTAATCTCGGCGCGGCCAGCGCCGCCGGGGCGGAGGCCGCCCAAACGGCGGCCGAGGCGGCAAGCGACGTTCACATCATCCACCTGATCGTGCGCACCGACGACCAGGTGCTGGCCGCGGCCCTGGGTGACGGCGGCGCGCTGGAAGGCGCAGGCTTTGGTTCCCGCCTCCTGCTGCACTCAACGATCCTGCCTGAAACCACCCGCCGCGTCGCCGACGCGGCGGCCGAAAAGGGGGTTGTGGTCATCGACGCGCCGATCACGGCGGTGCCGCGCCGGGTCCATGCGGGCGAGGCGACCTTCCTGGTCGGCGGGCCCGATGACGTGGTGGCCGAGATCCGCCCCCATCTCCAGGCGCTCGGCAAACAGGTCTGTCATTTCGGGCCCCTGACATCGGGCAATGTCGCCAAGATTGCCAAGAACCTGACCAACGCCATCGAGCGGGTGATGCTGTCCGAGGCCGCCAGGCTCGCTGCCGCCGGGGGGCTCGACGCGAAACAGTTCCTGGACATGGCCAAGTCGGTGAATTCGGGCGCCGCGGTGACTCGTTGGGAAAGGTTCTTCACCATCGAGGACGGTCAGCCGGTCCACCATGCGGAGCCCGACGATATCTTGTTATCCAAGGACGTCCAACACGCCGCCCAGTTGGCCAAGTCCTTGGGCCTCGACCTGCCCTTGACCCAGGGTGCCGCCAAAACCGCGCGGCGTTGGATCGAAAGCCGGGGGACCGATCCTAGGTGATTGGGTTAGCCGCCACCCCATGAGCTACGCATTGCCGCAAGGCGCCTGGGGTCATATAAATACACCCGGCCGAAACCACCGAAATGCGCCCTTGCGGAACGGCGCATGGAAAAGGGAGAAAAAATGAAGCTTTGCCGATATGACGAGGACCGCCTGGGTGTCGTAATCGATGACATGATTCACGACATCAGCGAGTTACAGGATCAGATTCGCGCCGAGGCGCGCTACGACATGCGCGGCGATGCGGTGATCGCGGCCCTGCCCCAATGGCGGACCAAGATGGAAGCAGCCGCGGCCCAGGCGCCGGGGAAGCCGGTTTCCGAGGTGGCCCTCCTGCCGCCGGTGGCGCGCCCGTCGAAGGTCATGGCCGCGCCGGTCAATTATGCCGCCCATGTCGCCGAAATGGCGGCCAACCCCCACATCACCGGGGCCGACCAACCAGGAGCGCCCCAGCGCCCCAAGGGCATCGCCAACCAGGGCATCTTCCTCAAGGCCACCTCCGCCATGGTGGGCGCCAGCGAAGGGGTCGCCATCCGCTTCCCCGACCGGCGCAACGATCACGAGGTGGAATTCTGCATCATCATCGGCAAGCAGGGCAGCCACATCAAACAAGAGGATGCACTGGGCTACATCGCCGGCTATACCCTCGGCCTCGACATGACCGTGCGGGGCATCCAGGACCGTTCTTTCCGCAAGTCGTGTGACGGCTACGCGCCGTTGGGCCCCTGGATGGTGACGGCCGACGAAATTCCCGAGCCCAACAACGTGCCCTTCACGGTCCATCTCAACGGCAATCTGCAGCAGGACGCGCACACCAAGGACATGATCTTCGACGTGCCTAAGCTGATCGAATTCGCCACCGAGTACTACACGATCTACCCCGGCGACGTGATGTTCACCGGCTCGCCCCCGGGCGTGTCCGAGGTCAAGCCGGGGGACGAGATGCATTGCGCCTGCGATGCCATCGGCGAAATGACGGTGATGGTGCGCGCGGCCGAATAACCGGCCGGCACTGCGGCACCGCGCCAAAGCCCCGGGCACATGCGGTTATGATCAAGGTTCTTTTCGTCTGCATGGGCAATATCTGCCGTTCGCCCACCGCCCAGGGGGTGTTCGAGCGGCTGATCGCCACCGAGGGCCTGGCCCATGCCGTCGCCGCCGATTCGGCGGGCACCGGCGCCTATCACCTGGGCCACCCGCCCGACCCCCGCGCGGCCGCCGCGGCGGCGACACGCGGCGTCGATCTTAGCGGTTACCGCGCGCGCCAGGTAGAGGTGGTGGATTTTCACGAATTCCATCTGGTGCTGGCCATGGACCGCGATAATTTCGCAATCATGCGGGCGATGGTGCCCCCGAGCCGCGAGGCGCGCCTGCGCATGTTTATGGAATTCGCGCCCGCTTTGGGCATCGATGACGTGCCCGACCCCTATTACGGCGGCGCCGACGGCTTCGAGCGCGTGCTCGACATGATCGAGGCCGGCAGCCGCGGCCTGCTCGCCCATATCCGTGCCGAATTCGGAGAGTCTCTCGGGCCCGCCGCCGGTGCGTGAGGCCCACCCGGCACCGTCAGCCGTAAACCGAAAGCTCCACCAGATTGCCGTCGGGATCGCGAAAATAGACGGAGGTCATCTCGCCTTTCGATCCGTTGCGGGTGACCGGCCCTGCTTCGATACCGACCCCGCAATCGGCGAGATGGTCGATGACGGCCTGTAGCGGCCCCTCCACCTCGTAGCAGAAATCGGCCGCCCCAGGATGGGCATCCGCGGCGCGCCTTTGCGGCGCATGGTCTTCATCGTGGAGGTTGATGCGCAGCGTGCCCGAGCGGAGACAGACCCGGCCGGGGATGGTGCGATCGACCTCGAACCCCAGAACCCGGGCGTAGAATTGGGCGGCCTCTTCCACCGATGCGACGGTGAGGACGAAGTGGTCAAGCCTGGCAAGTCGGATCATGGCAGTGCCTCTTCGCCGATGGTCAGCGGATAGGCGGCCTCGGCCCGGTAACTTGCCGCCCGATGGCCGAGATGGGAGGAGAACAGCGTGAAATGGGTGACCGGAAAGGGCCCGAGGCGAACCGCGTTGTTGCCGGCGACGAACTCCCGGACGCGGGCGCGGGCACCGTCCTTGATGCGGGCGAGGGTCACGTGGGGGGTATAACGGCGGCCCTCGGGCGGGAAGCCGGCCTTGACCAGACCGGCATCGATGCGCCGTTGAAGATCGAGAAGCGCCGGGTTGGGCGTAATGCCGGCCCAGATCATCACCGGGCGCCGCCCGCGGGAAAATTCCCCCGCCCCATTGATCTCGAGATCGAACGCGGGGCCGGAAACGCGGCCAAGGGCATCATCGACATCGGCGAAAATATTGTCCTCGACATCGCCGATGAACCGCAGGGTCAGGTGGATGTTCTCGGGCTCCAGCCACCTGGCGCCGGGCACCCCGCCGCGCAGCCCATAAAGCCGCTCGGTGATGCCCGGGGGCAGTACGACGCCGACAAAAAGCCTGATCATGGTCGTCCTCCCGCCGCCCCGGTGCGGCTTGAGCGCCCGGTTTCTCCGGATTCTTTGCCGATCCGCGCCATCAGGCGTTCGACCAGCGGCAAAATGCCACCCACCATGGCCGCGACGCCCCGGGCATTGGGATGGATGCCGTCGCCTTGATTGAGGGCGGGCTTCAACGCGACGCCGTCGAGGATGAAGGGATAGAACAGCACCCGATGCTTGCGCGCGAGGGCCGGAAAGACGGCCTCGAAGTCGCGGACGTATTCCGGGCCGAGGTTTCTGGGCGACTTCCAACCGGCCAGCAGCGCCGGCACGCCGGCCCCCCCGAGGCGTGTTAGGATGGCGTCGAGGTTGGCCCGGGTAGACCCCGGATCGATGCCGCGCAGCGCATCGTTGCCGCCAAGGGCGACGAGGACCGCGTCGGGCTTCGCTTTGAGCGCCCAGCCAAGGCGCGCGCGTCCGCCCGCGGTGGTGTCTCCCGACACGCCGCCGTTGATCACCCGGACGCGATGGCCCCGGGCCCTGAGCGCGGCCTGCAACTGGGCCGGGAAGGAGTTTTCCACGTTGAGCCCGTATCCCGCGGTCAGGCTGTCTCCGAGGATGAAGATCTTGAACGCTTCCGTGCCCACCGCGGACGACGCGCCGCCACCCCAAAGGACGAAGCACGCGAAAACCGCCACCAATGGATTGACAAGACAGGCCCGCGCCACATATCCCCTCAAGGACCAATGGCGGAGAGGTGGCGGGCCGTGGTTGCATCCAGGCAACCGGGTGAACTCCATCGCCGGCTTCTCCCGCATGGTTGATCGAGACGGCAAGGCGAGGCGCCGCCCATGATGATCCATATTGAGGAAGTTCGGCTTCGACTGCAATCCCACGCGGGACCGGTGGACATTCTGCGCGGCGTCGATCTGGGTGTGGCGGTGGGCGAGGCGGTGGCCGTGCTGGGCCCGTCGGGGTCGGGCAAATCCACCCTGTTGATGGTGATCGCCGGATTGGAACGCCCGTCCAGCGGCCGCGTTGCCGTCGGCGGGTGCGATATCCAGGACCTCGACGAGGATGCCCTGGCGCTCTTCCGCCGCCGCCACGTGGGCATTGTCTTCCAATCCTTTCACCTGGTCCAGGCCATGACGGCGCTGGAAAACGTGGCCGTGCCGCTGGAACTCGGCGGTCACGACGATCCCTTCCAATGCGCCCGGGACGCCCTTGACCGGGTGGGTCTGGCCGAACGGGTTGAGCATTACCCCGCCGAACTTTCCGGCGGCGAACAGCAACGTGTCGCCATCGCCCGGGCGTTCGCCCCCGGGCCCGACCTGATTCTCGCCGACGAGCCCACCGGAAACCTCGACCGGGCGACCGGCGCCCAGGTGATCGAGACGTTGTTTTCCCTGCGGGCGGAGACCGGCGCCACCCTCCTTCTGATCACCCACGACCAGGACCTGGCGGCGCGGTGCAGCCGCATC
>JAPUGG010000138.1 GCA_027292975.1 Alphaproteobacteria bacterium
GTGACGGCGGAGGATCGAAGGGCGCTCATTCCGGCCTTTCTTCGGCAAAGGACCGCTTCAACGCCGAATTCCCACCCGGCTCGAAATTGACGCAGACCTGACCTAGCTCGGCTTCCTCCAGCGGTTCATCGAGAAACCCGCATTCGTACGGCGGTCTGCCTTCCACACAGGAGCCGTCGCCTCGCAGATGTAAGCAGGAGGGGCACATGCCGAAGGGGCACCTCCCGTGCTCCTGAGCCACGTACCTCACCATGCGCTCCAATGCGCTCTCCAAGCTCATACGCGCTGTAGGCGAAAGAGCCTGTGTGGCACCGACCAAGATCTCAAGGGGATCGCCGGCGAGAGCCGCTTTGCCCTTCTCGGTCACGTCGAGCCGCGCGCTGCGGCCGTCACGCTCCGACCGCGTGCGGGTCAGATAGCCTTGGTTCACCAAGCTCTTGACCGTTTGGGATGCAGTTCCGCGGCTCGTCGCATGAAACTCCGCAAAGGCGGAAACCGTGCGCGAGAAACGGTTGGCGCGTGCATAATAGCGCAGCGCCGTCCATTGCGCCGGCGTCAGCCCGTCAACGAAGCCCTCACCATAGGCGATGCGACCCAACTGGGCGACGAGTTCAGCGAGGGCGCGATCGCTGCTTTCGTGCTTTTCGATCATGGCGAGATAGTAGCGATACAAAACTATCTTGACAAGGTTGTATATCGCAAATATAGTTTTGTTTCGCTACTAAATTTCCTGTGATGACGCCCCCACAGGGGCGAAGGAAAAGCCGGTGCAGATCAGCAATAGTGTCTATATGGGCGTGGAAGCCCTGGTGTGGCGGCGTATGAGCCGGACAGGCCCTGCACTGCGCAGGCCTTGGCTGAGTGGATTCACCGCTCCCTGTCGTACACAGAGACCTTGATGTCGCACCTGCGCGCTGCTGGTCTTGTGAGGGCGAGAAGGGGACCGGGCGGGGGTTATCACCTGAGCAAGCCCGCTGACCGGATGACCGTCGCGGAAATCTTTAAGGCTTTCGACGAACCGCGTGTTCTAAATCGCCGCCCGCTCAACGCCATTACGCTGGAGCCGGAAACAATCGCAAACCTTCATGGCACCGATCTGCTCTGGGAAGGGCTCAAAAGCAACATCCTGCTCCTCCTGAGCAGTGTTTCGCTCGCCGACATTGCGATAGAGCCCGCCCATTCGTTCGCCGCCGACGAGACCGATAGCAGCCCTGCTTTCCAGGCAGGCATGCAATCGACGACCCGGCATTGATCGGGCTGGGTCGCGATCAGTCCAACCTGTTGCGCTTCGAAAAGTTGAGAGGAAAGACATGACCGACAATCGAGTGCTCGACCGTATTGGCGAGGAGATCGCTGCCAGCGACGTAGTGCTGTTCATGAAAGGCACGCCCCAGTTCCCGCAATGCGGCTTCTCGGCGGCGGTGACTAAGGTGCTGTTGCAACTCGGCGTCAGCTTCAAGGGCGTCGACGTCCTCGAGGACAACGACCTCCGCCAAGGCATCAAGGAGTTCTCGAACTGGCCGACGATCCCACAGCTCTACGTGAAAGGCGAGTTCATCGGCGGCTGCGATATCGTGCGCGAGATGGATAAGAGCGGTGAACTGCAGCGGTTGCTGGATGAGAAAGGCGTTGTACCTCAGAATTGAAAGGTTGCGGACAGACATACTTGGCAGACTGAAGTCTCGGCTTGAGGCAGGTGTCAAATTGTCAGATCTGCGTGATCAGCATCCATCTAGGCCAGCTCCCAGGTTCCAATTCAGGCGGCGCAATAGACAGGCCATTGATGATGATTTCGAATGAGAGCATACGTGCTGTCCTGTTGACCGAGCTGCTGAGTGGCATGTGGCTCACCCTACGTTATTTCTTCCGGCCCAAGGTGACGCTCAACTATCCCTACGAAAAGGGTCCGCTGAGCCCTCGGTTCCGGGGGGAGCATGTGCTGCGCCGCTATCCCAACGGCGAAGAACGCTGCATCGCCTGCAAGTTGTGCGAGGCCATCTGTCCGGCCCAGGCCATCACCATCGAGGCCGAGGCCCGGGAAGACGGCTCACGCCGCACCACCCGCTACGATATCGACATGATGAAATGCATCTATTGCGGCTTCTGCGAGGAGGCCTGTCCGGTCGATGCCATCGTCGAGGGCCCGAATTTCGAGTTCGCCACCGAGACCCGTGAAGAGCTGATGTACAACAAGGAAAAACTGCTCGCCAATGGCGACCGCTGGGAAAACGAAATCGCCCAGCGGTTGGCGGCGGATGCGCCGTACCGCTAGCGAGAGGCCGGGGATATTGGCATGAATTCGGGTTCGCGCAAGGGCAGGGAGGCGGCGCGATGATCCTGTCCGCGCTCGCCTTCTACGGCTTTTCCACGGTCGCCATCGCCGCCGGCGTGATGGTCATTTCGGCGCGCAATCCGGTCCATTCCGTGCTGTTCCTGATCCTCGCCTTCTTCAATGCCGCCGGCCTGTTCGTGCTGATGGGCGCCGAGTTCCTCGCCTTCATCCTGGTGATCGTCTATGTCGGCGCCGTGGCGGTGCTGTTCATGTTCGTGGTGATGATGCTCGACATCAATGTGGTGGAGATGCGCCAGGGATTCCTGCAATACCTGCCCATCGGCGGGCTGATCGGTACCGTTCTTCTGCTCGAACTCATCTTCGTCGTGACCAGCTGGGCGGTAGCCCCGGAATCCGGTGGATTGCTCGCGGCCAAGGCGCCGGCCTTGACCGAGGCCCACAACACCGAGGCCTTAGGAAGGCTGCTCTACACCAAGTACATCTACCTGTTCCAGGGCGCCGGCATGGTCCTCCTGCTGGCCATGGTGGGCGCCATCGTGCTGACCCTGCGCGGGCGGCCCGGCGTCAGGCGCCAGAGGATCGGCCATCAGGTGAGATTGCGCCGCGACGACGTGGTCGAGATCAAGGACGTGCCGACGGGCACGGGAATCTAGCATGGGGACACGCATCTAACATGTTGGAGATCACCCTTGGCCATTACCTTACGGTTGCCGCGATCCTGTTTACCCTCGGCGTGTTCGGGATTTTCCTCAACCGCAAGAACGTCATCATCATCCTGATGTCCATCGAGTTGATGCTGCTCGCCGTCAATATCAACCTGGTGGCGTTTTCCGCCCATTTGGGGGATCTGGTGGGCCAGGTGTTCGCCATGTTCGTCCTCACCGTGGCCGCCGCGGAATCGGCCATCGGACTGGCCATTCTCGTGGTCTATTTCCGCAACCGCGGTTCCATCGCGGTCGAGGACATCAACAGGCTCAGGGGTTAGGCGCGGATGTATTCGGCGATTGTTTTTCTTCCGCTGCTGGGCGCCATGACCGCCGGCCTGTTGGGCCCCTGGATCGGCGACAAGGCCGCGCGCTGGGTGACCACGGGCGCGTTGTTGGGGGCCGCGGCCCTGGCGGTGATCGGCGTCGTCCAGGTCGCCGTGTTGGGCCAGCCCAGGGACATCGAGGTGATGCGCTGGATCGTATCGGGTAATTTCGAGGTGAGCTGGGCGCTTCGATTCGACACCCTGTCGGCGGTGATGGCGGCCATGGTCACCGTGGTGTCCTCCATGATCCATATTTATTCCTTCGGCTACATGGCCCATGACAAGTCGATCCCGCGCTTCTTCGCCTATCTGTCGCTGTTCACCTTCTTCATGCTGATGCTGGTGACCTCCAACAAATTCGTTCAGATGTTCTTCGGCTGGGAAGGGGTGGGGCTGTCGTCTTACCTGTTGATCGGCTTCTGGTACGACCGGCCCGCCGCCAACGCCGCAGCCATCAAGGCATTCCTGGTCAACCGGGTGGGCGATTTCGGCTTCGCTTTGGGGATTTTCGGGGTCTTCATGGCGTTCAACGCGGTCGGTTTCGACACCGTCTTCCAGGCGGTGCCGGGAATGGCGGACAAGCGCTTCGTCTTCCTCGGCATGGACCTGCCCCTGATCACCACCATCTGTCTCCTGCTGTTCCTCGGCGCCATGGGCAAGTCGGCCCAGTTGGGGCTCCATACCTGGTTGCCCGACGCCATGGAGGGTCCGACGCCGGTCTCCGCCCTGATTCCCGCGGCGACCATGGTGACGGCCGGGGTGTTCATGGTCTGCCGCCTGTCGCCGATGTTCGAATATTCCGAGTTCGCCCTTGAGGAGGTGGCCATCATCGGCGCATCGACGGCGCTGTTCGCGGCCTCGATCGCCCTGGTGCAGAACGATATCAAGCGGGTGATCGCGTACTCCACCATTTCGCAACTGGGGTATATGTTCTTCGCCATCGGCGTTTCGGCCTATTCGGCGGCGATTTTCCACCTCATCACCCATGCCTTCTTCAAGGCGCTCTTGTTCCTGGGCGCGGGCGCGGTCATCCACGCCATGTCGGGCGAACAGGACATGCGCAAGATGGGTGGCATCGCGCGCAAGATCCCGGTGACCTATACCCTCATGTGGATCGGCTCCCTGGCGCTGGCGGGATTGCCTATTTTCTCTGGTTTTTATTCCAAGGAACTGATCATCAAAGCCGCCTTCGCCGCCGGGTCCGGGGTCGGTTACTACGCCTTCTGGATGGGGGTGATCGCCGCGGCGTTCACCGCCTTCTATTCCTGGCGGCTTCTGCTGATGACCTTCCACGGGGCGCCCCGGGCCGACCAAGAGGTCATGTCCCATGTCCACGAATCGCCAAGCACCATGACCCTGCCGATGATGGTGCTGGCGGTGGGCGCGATCGTCTCGGGCCTGGCGCTGGCGGGCTTGTTCACGGGCGGCGACCAAGACCAGTTCTGGGCCAATTCGATGTTCGTCGCCACATCGCACACGGCGCTGGCCGATGCGCACAACGTGGCGTTCTGGGTGAAGGCGCTGCCCATCGTCGTCGCGCTTGGCGGCATCATGGTCGCCTGGGTCTTCTACATCCGCAATCCCGGCCTGCCGGGAATGGCCGCGGCACGCTTCGCCGGGCTTTATTCGTTGCTGCTCAACAAGTGGTATTTCGACGAGTTCTACGACCGCGTTTTGGTGGATCCGGCCAAGCGGCTCGGCCGCGGCCTGTGGCTCGGCGGCGACGGTTCCCTGATCGACGGGGTCGGCCCCGACGGCATCGCGGCGGCGACCATCGCCCTTGCCCGCAGGGCGGGACGGTTGCAGTCCGGTTACGTCTACCACTATGCCTTCGCCATGCTGGTGGGGGTCGCCGTCCTGGTGACCCTATACATGTTGGGAGGCTTGGCGCCGTGAGCGGCTGGCCCATCCTGTCGCTGACCATCTTCGTGCCCCTGGTGGGCGCGGGATTCATCTTCCTGATCCGCGGCGAGGACGCGGTGGTCGCCCGCAACGCGCGCAACGTGGCGCTCTGGACATCGCTCATCACCTTAGTGTTGGCGCTGATGGTGTGGGCAAATTTCGACCCCACCACCTCGGCCTTCCAGTTGGAGGAGCGCGCATCGTGGATCCCCGCCTTCAATATTACCTATCACCTGGGCGTGGATGGCATATCGGTCTTCTTCGTGCTGCTGTCGGCGTTTCTCACGCCGCTTTGCGTGTTGGCGAGCTGGACGACGATCACCGTGCGGGTGAAGGAATACATGATCGCCTTCCTGGTGCTGGAAACCCTGTTGATCGGGATGTTCGCGGCGCTGGATATCGTCCTGTTCTATCTCTTCTTCGAAGGCGTGCTGATTCCGATGTTCCTGATCATCGGCATCTGGGGCGGACCGCGCAGGGTCTATTCGGCCTTCAAGTTCTTCCTCTACACCTTGACCGGCTCGGTGCTGATGTTGATCGCCATTCTGGCGATCTACTTCACCGCCGGCACTACCGACATTCCGGTTCTCATGAAGACCGTCTTTTCTCGGGAGATGCAGCTCTGGCTGTGGCTGGCCTTCTTCGCCTCTTTCGCGGTCAAGGTGCCGATGTGGCCCCTGCACACCTGGCTGCCCGACGCCCATGTGGAGGCGCCCACCGCGGGCTCGGTGATTCTAGCCGGCGTGCTGTTGAAGATGGGCGGCTATGGGTTCCTGCGCTTTTCGCTGCCGATGATGCCGTTGGCGTCTGACTTTTTCACGCCGCTGATCTTCACCCTGTCGGTGATCGCCGTGATCTACACCTCCTTGGTGGCGCTGGCCCAGGAGGACATGAAGAAACTGATCGCCTATTCGTCGGTCGCCCATATGGGCTTCGTGACCATCGGCATCTTCACCTTCAACGTGCAGGGGATCGAGGGCGCCATCTTCCAGATGCTGAGCCACGGCGTGGTCTCGGCGGCGCTGTTCCTTTGCGCCGGCGTGGTGTACGACCGCATGCATTCGCGCCTGATCGGAACCTATGGCGGGCTGGTCCACCGCATGCCCGCTTACGCGGCGGTCTTCATGGTGTTCATGCTGGCCTCCATCGGCCTGCCCGGAACCAGCGGTTTCATCGGCGAGATCTTGGTGCTGGTGGGGATTTTCCAGGTCAATACCTGGGTGGCGGCGGCGGCGGCCCTCGGCGTGATCTTGGGCGCGGCCTACATGCTTTGGATGTATCGGCGGGTGATCTTCGGCGCACTCACCAAGGAGGAGCTCAAATCCATCCTCGATCTCGACCGGCGCGAACTCGCCATATTCGCGCCCCTGGTGATCGCCGTGCTGTGGATGGGGATCTATCCGTCCTCCTTCTTGGATGCCATCACCGTCTCGGCCCAGAACCTCACCGACAATTACGCGGCGGCGCTCAAGGCGGCGGGGCTTTCCCCGCCACAGGTGCTGGTGACCGGGGTGATCCCATGAACGCTTGGATCCCCGAACAAATGGTCGCCGCCTTGCCCGAGGTTTTCCTGGCCCTTTCGACCATGGCGCTGTTGATGATCGGCGTTTTCAGGGGCGACGGCTCTACCCGGACCATCGGTTGGTTGGCCGTCGCCGTGACGGTGGTGGCCGGGATCGTGGTGGTGGGCACATCGGCGGGCCCGGGCGATGCCTTCGGCGGCATGTTCATCGCCGACGCCTTTTCGCGTTACGCCAAGATTCTTGCGCTGGGGGGCACCGCGCTGGCATTGATCCTGTCGCTTTCCTATATCGAGCACGAGGATTTAGCGCGTTTTGAGTACCCGATCCTGATCCTGTTCGCATGCCTCGGCATGATGATGATGATTTCCGCCAATGATCTGATCGCCCTTTACATCGGGTTGGAGCTTCAGTCCCTGGCGTTGTACGTGTTGGCGGCGTACCGGCGCGACTCCTTGCGCTCGCCCGAGGCCGGGCTCAAGTATTTCGTCCTGGGCGCGCTGTCGTCGGGCATGCTGCTTTACGGCGCGTCCCTGGTCTACGGATTCGCGGGCACCACCGGTTTCGAGGGAATCGCCAAGGCCGTGGGCCAAGGCGAGTCGTCCGTCGGCGTGCTGGTGGGGCTCGTTTTCATCACCGCGGGTCTCGCCTTCAAGGTCTCCGCCGTGCCCTTCCACATGTGGACCCCCGACGTTTACGAGGGCAGCCCCACATCGGTGACGGCTTTCTTCGCCATCGCGCCCAAGGTCGCCGCCATGGCGCTGTTCGTGCGGGTGTTGGTCGGCCCGTTCGCGCCGATCACCGCCCAGTGGCAGCAGTTGGTGGTCTTGATCGCCATCCTTTCCATGGTGTTGGGCGCGTTTGCCGCCATCAACCAGCACAATATCAAACGCCTGATGGCCTACTCTTCCATCGGCCATGTCGGCTACATGCTGGTCGGGCTGGCGGCGGGAACCCAGGCCGGGGTACAGGGCGTGCTGATCTATCTCGCCATTTACCTTGCCATGACAAGCGGCGCCTTCGCCTGCATCCTCTGCATGCGCGTTCACGGCCGCATGGTGCACGATCTAGACGACCTCGCGGGACTCGCCCGAACCCGGCCGTTGCTGGCCCTGGCCATGGGCGTGTTCATGTTTTCGCTGGCCGGCATTCCGCCGCTGGCCGGATTTTTCGGCAAGCTTTACGTCTTCCTGGCGGCGGTCGAGGCGGGGCTCTACGGTCTCGCCGTGATCGGTGTGCTGGCGTCTGTGGTGGCGGCCTTCTATTACATGCGCATCGTCAAGATCATGTATTTCGACGAACCGGGTGAAAGTTTTGATCGCCTGCCGGGCCGCGAGGTCGGTTTCGTGTTGGCGGGCACCGGCCTGTTCACGGCGTTTTTCTTCATCGTGCCATCCCCGGTGTTGAGCGCGGCGGCGGC
>JAPUGG010000139.1 GCA_027292975.1 Alphaproteobacteria bacterium
ATCGCCGTTGCCGCGTTCTCGGAGGCGTCCTGGATGGCACCAATCTGGGACGAGATTTCCTCGGTCGCCTTGGCGGTCTGGTTGGCCAGGGACTTGACCTCGGAAGCCACCACGGCGAAGCCCCTGCCGGCGTCGCCGGCCCGGGCCGCCTCGATGGTGGCGTTGAGCGCCAGAAGATTGGTCTGGGAGGCGATGTCGTTGATGAGATCCACCACGGCGCCGATCTTCTGGGCCGCCTCGGAGAGGCCTTTGACCGTAACATTGGTCTTCCGAGTCTCGTCGACCGCCTGCTGGGCGATGGCCGTCGACTTGGTAACCTGTTCGCCGATCTCGTTGATGGAGGCGGATAGTTCCTCGGCCGCCGAGGCCACGGTTTGGACGTTGCTGGTGGCCCGTTCCGAGGCCGCCTCCACCGCCGTCGCCCGGGTATTGGCCTCCTCCGCGGTGGACGACATGCTTTCGGCCGTCGAATTCATCTCGGTCGCCGATGAGGCAACCGCCTCGACCACTTCAGACACCCGTGTCGCCATGGCCACCTGGTCGGTTATCACGGCCCAATTGGCCATGGCCTCGACATAGCTGCCCTTGGCGTCCCGAACCGCAGAAATCTTGAAGGACAGGGTCTCGTTGCCCAATTTTACGTTGGCCTCATGGGGCAGGTTATCGGCGTTGGAGACGACCTGGCGCTGATGCTCCGGGTTCTCATAGAACATGTCCATGGACTTGCCGACGACCTCGTCGGCCTTGCACGGCAGCAAGTGCTCTATGCTCCTCAGGGTCTCCTTGGAGATCTCGTTCATATAGTTGACGGTGAAGCCTTCGGGCTCGAAGGTCATGATGTTCACCGGCATCTGGTCGATCATGCCCTTCAGCTTGAATCTCTTCTTGACCGCGGCCTTGAGTTCCTCAAGGGCGCGGGCAACGGTGCCCATCTCATCGCCCCGGTCCATGCCGTCGATAACGATATCGGTATCCCCCGCGGCAAGGCTCCCCATGGCCGCTACCACCTTTTCAAGGGGGCGGGTGATGATGTTCCGGACCAGATACCAGGAAAGGCCGCCACCCGAAAAGAGCGCCGCGATGGTCAGGATCAGGATCAGGACGATGGCGAACTTCTCATGCTCTTCGGCGGCCTCCGCGGATTGGCTGGTGAACTTCTCGGTCTCCTTGAGCACGGCCTCCAGTTCGTGATCGAGCTTCTCTTGATGGGCCTCGACGGCGTCTTCCAGCTTGATCGCCGCCGCGATCTTGCCCTCGGCAAGCAGTTCCAGGACCTGGGTGGCTTGGTGATCGAACCCGGTATGGCTGGTCTCGATCTTTTTGATTGCCTTGAGCAAATGCTCGAACTCCTTGCGCGCCTCCGGGGTCGCCGCCTTGGCGATGGATGTGGCCAGGAGCTTCTCGGCGGCGACCAATTGCCCGTCGACCTTCTTGGCGAGCTTTTCGAATTCTCCGACCGCATGCACGAATTGTTCTCCCGCATGCTTGCTGCTCTTCATCTCCTCGCCGAACCTCAAGGCCCGCTCGAAGTTGATGGCCTGCTCGAGCTGGTGGATGGTAATGTTGGTCACCGCTTGGGTGAGGGGAATGTCGCGCTCGGCGATGCCTTCGATCTCATTGCCGATCTTCTGCATTTGCCAGATGCCCGTGGCCGCGACGGCCAGCAACACCGCGAGGCAAAAGCCGACGGTTGACATCACTTTGGTGCCAACCTTGATGGATGTGCCGGCGCCGATTTTCTTGGCTAGCAAGTTCTTCATTTCATTGGTTTCCGAAAGTTAGGGTGTTGAGAATTCCACGCTGGTGTTCGCTATCACTCGGCCACCACCAAGCGGTTGTTCAACGCTTGCAGCGGCCGGGCATTGGGCCGCACGGCCCGGGTGAACCGGGCGACCTGCGGCGCGCCAACGGCGAGCGGGGCGGTCAACACGAACCAGTTCACGCCTTCGCTGCACGGCGTCGTCGTCAGGGAACCCATGTAGCGGTGGTAGCCGCGGTTGTTCGGCAACAGGTCCCTACCGTTGATGAGCACGTCTGCGTACTTGCGCACGGGGCCCGCTTCCATCGGCATGTTGGACCACATCTCGCGCAAGGCCAGGTTCTCGGCGCCGGTCTGCATCAAAGCGCCGACCACGGCCAGTTGCCCGTCGGCGCTCTCATGCACGAAGTGCACTTCCATGGCCGCGCGCCGTGGCCGACCTTGGCCGTGACGGCGACTTGAGGGGCCTTGGCCGCGGTGCCATGGCTGGTCTTGGCCGGCGGGTTCGCATTCGCGCTCATCACGCCGGTGAAGCCGTAAATGGCCGATACCAAAAGGCCCAGGACTCCGACTAATCCAAGTCCCCTATGGGAATTTGCACTGGCTGCAGAAACATTCATAGACATGTTTATTTCGCTTCATTCTGAGAATGAAACCAGGATCATCCCCTTGGTCCACGGGTCTGGCCACAAGGGTCAAGTCGTTGGCTTAAAAGCGCAAAACTCAGGCCGTGTTTTAGGAGAAGAAGGTAAATAAAGGCTTAAAATATACCTAAATACATATGATTTTAGCGGTGTTCACTGTTCAATTGGCTCGATCGTGCAAATCGCGAAATTAGTTTATTAAACCTAGTCTTTACAATATATTTCTAAATACCTAGACCAGATTTTCCTATGTCATAATATTTTATTTCATCAGTGACTTAACTCGGCTCCGCCGCAGGCGGTTTCCCTTGCCACTGTGGTCGGGCGCCTTCCCCTGGACCGAATATTTAGACGGTGGCGCCGATCGCCCAGGCGTTGAGAATGAATTTGGCCGGTTCGGTGCCGATCGACCGTGGCCGGAAAATTCCACCACCGCCCGATGCCGGTCACCTCAAAGCCCCATCTTTTAAACAGCGATACCCGAAAAAAATAATGGAACCGCATAAGACGCACATCATGAGATGTCGGCTTAGACGATTCGATCAAGGCATGCACCAGGAGCTATGCGCTATTTCTGAAAGTTAATTCGGTATTAAGGTCTAGTGCATATTATAGGATGTAAAACTGCTAGATATTGCAGCGGATATACTTCATTATTCTCGAAATTTATGGGGTGCGGGTGCTCCCGTCCCCGCCACATGACAGGAGAAAAAGAGTCTTGCGAATTTTGATCGTCGACAATCAATGGGTCGCGAGGCTGGGCCTGGGACAGTTTCTGACCTCACTGGATACCGACACGAAGGTGGTCGAGGCATCGACCCTTGATGACGCCACGAAAATTTTAGCCGGCAGGAGACGGATCGACCTCTGCTTGCTCGACTTTCAATTCGATGGGATAGACCCCATATCGGCGCTACGCCAACTTCACCAGGCCGCGCCCAAAGTTCCTATTTTGATCGTCACCTCCGCCGCTTCCCGCCGCCTGGCCTTGGATGCCGTGGAAGCAGGCGCCTCGGGCTACGTACTCAAGTCTTCCTCAGCCGATGAATTGACCCGGGCCTTACAAAGGGTCTGTGAGGGCGACATTTGGCTGCCCGCCGGCCTGCGCGACATGCCGGCAGGCCTAGCCGAGGAAGGCATCAGGTTTCCGTTCCACGCCCCCAATGAATCCGTTTTGGTCCTGACCCCACGCCAGCGCCAGGTCCTGGATTTGGTCGCCATGGGCAAGCGCAATGTCGATATCGCCGAAACCCTCGGAATTTCGCCGCGCACCGTACAGATTCACGTCTCCACCATCCTCAAACTCTTGAAGGTGAGCAACCGCACCGAAGCCGCCCTTTTGGCGCTCGGCCGCGAACCTGCCGCCTGACAACGAATATCGGCGTCCATCCCCGGCCGCGCGTGGATCATGTCGCGGCAACGGCGCGTTCGCGGCCGGGTCTCTCAGGCGTCGTCCCAGATGTTGCGCGCCACTTCCATCAGGCGCACCAGCTTGGCATGCTGCTCATCAAGGTCCATGACCCCTTCCATGGAGCTGGAAAATCCGCATTGCGGCGAAATGCAAAGCCGGTCCAGGGAGACGTACCGGCTGGCCTCCCGGATCCGCGCCGCCAAGGCGTCCGCCGGTTCCAGGGTGGCCGATTTGGTGGTCATGGCGCCGATCACCACGGTCTTGTCGTCGGGCACCGCGGCCAGCGGCTCGAACGAGCCCGCCCGCTCGGAATCGTATTCGAGGAAATAAAATTTGATCCGCAGCTTGCGGAACAGTTTTTCGGCGACGGCGTCATAGCCGCCCGCCGCCTGCCAGTGCCCCGCCTTATTGCCCCGGCAGAGATGCATGCCCAGCGCCACCCCCTCGGGCACGCCGTCGGCAAGGGCATTGACGGCGTCGGTATAGGTATCGAGCAGGTCCTCCCAATGGTCGCCGCGGGCGGCGAGGCCATCGCGGATACCCGGGTCGCCGAGCTTGGCGATGGAGGTTTCGTCGATCTGGACGTAACGGCATCCGGCCTCGGCCAGCGCCCTGATCTCGGCGTGATAGGCGGCGATCAGGTCCGACCAGAAGTCGTCGAGATTGGGATAGACATCGGCCGAGATATTGGCGCGGCCCGCCCGGAAGTGGATATAGGCCGGGCCGGGCAGGGTCACCTTGGGCGTGGCCTGGGTCGCGCAAGCGGCGGTGAACTTGAAATCCTCCACATTGGTGGGACCGGTCCAGGCCACGCGACCGGTGATCTGGGGCACCCGCTGGCCGATCTCATCACCGCTTTCGTCGTGATAGGCGAAGTCGCCACCGATATCGGCCCCCTCGCTGAGGCCGGTGATACCGTGGGTGGTGAAGCTATCGGAATACGAATTACGGCGCAGCTCGCCGTCGGTCACCACCTTGAAACCGAGCCCCTCCTGGGCGGCCACGACCTTGCGGATTTCCTCATCCTCCACCGCGCGCAGCCCCGCCGCGTCGAGACGCCCACCCTCGAAAGCGGCACGGGCCGCCTTGATTTCCGCCGGCCGGATCAGGCTGCCGATCAACTCGGCACGGAAGGGGGGAGCGTGGGGAGCATTGGGCACGGAGACACCTCAAGGCAGTATCAAAGTTGACGGCCTTTCCGGCCCGCGCGCCGTCACCCGTCTCGATCCTCCCCCAAAGCTTCGCGGCTCAGGAGCCGCCCGGCGCCATGCCGGCCTCGGCAAGCTCCTTCAGGGCTTCCTCGGTCTTTTCGATAGCACCAACGCCCATGCCGGCGAGGATATGATCGGCCTTGGTGAACTTAATCCCGGCATAGGAGACCACCTCGATGCGGTTGCCCCAGGGATCGCGGAAATTGAGGCGTTCGCCGACCCGTTCCGCCCCCGCTGCCGCGAGCGCCTCGGCGACCCCTTCGCGGTCGTCGACCACCAGGCCGAAATGGCGCTTGGTATCCGGACCGCCGTCACGATCACTGAGGGTCAGTTGGATGAACTGATCGCCCATGCCGATGAAGGCGTTGTGATCACTCCGCCCGCGCAGGGTGAAATCGAAAACGGCGCCGTAGAATTCCAGCGCCTGATCAAGATCGCCGACCTCCAGCACCACGTGATTGATCCCCAGAACCCGTGCCTTGCGGGGTTTCGTCGCGCCTTCGCCGTCCATGAATGCCTCCCCTGATCCGTCATAAAGTGGTGGGCCCGGCAGGATTCGAACCTGCGACAACACCGTTATGAGCGGTGCGTTCTAACCCCTGAACTACGGGCCCAGGGCAAAACTACTCTACTTAAGCCTCCGGTCAAGCCCGCCGCCGACCGGCCCCCCGCCACCCGGCCCGACCCTCAGGCGGCGGCCAATATGGCGCCGAGGCGCACCAACGGCGCCGGGTCGCGATAGAGGCCGAGGGAGGTGGTGAAATGGCCGAGATCGCGCAGAAAAACGTTGGCCTCGGGCACGCCCCAACGGCGCACCAGGCGTTGACCCTCGGGGAAGGGCGTGACCCGATCCCTTTTGCCCAGCACCATGACGATCTTGTCGGGCGCGACCGCCGGCCTCTCGCCCGGGTCCAGGAGGGGCTGCCATTGCTCGAGGGTTGCCCGGCTCCAGCCATGGGCGGCGAGCACCCGGGGGACGCCGAGGGCGCGGGGCAGGCACCCCTCCATGGCCACGCTGGCCATGGAATCGCTGGTCGTCACCAGGAAATACCCATCGGGGCGCATGGCGGCGGGCCAGTGGCCAGCGGCGCTTGCGACCAATTGGGCCGCCAAGGCGCCGAGGCTGACGCCGCCGACGGCGACCGGCCCGCCGAAGGTTTCCCGCGCCCAGCCGGTGAGGATGCCAAGTTCCCGCACATGGGCCTCGAAATAATCCAGCAGGCCCATGGGCCCGTGGGCCATCACCTGTTCGCCGCCGAACGACCCGGCGACCCGGCGTCTTCCATGGTAGGGCCCTTCGGGGCGGACCACCGCGAAGCCCGATGCCGCGAGGCGCGTGGCCGGGCTGCCGAGCTCCTGCCAGAATTCGGTCTCCATGCAGATGCCGTGGGTGAAGATCAGCGCCGGATGGGGGCCCGCCCCGTGGGGCCTCTCGACCCGGGCCCAAAGGGTGTCGGCGGTGCCGCCCACCGACCCGGGCGCACGCAGCCAGTGGGTATCGAACTCCGGGCCCTCGATCACCCGAGATACCTCCATGGCCGGCGGTTCATCGGCGAGCGGGAACCCGGCTCCTGGGGCCGACAACCTTGGTCCATGGCGGCGGGCGACCGCCTCAGGCCCGGCCATGGACCAGGCGATGGCGGGAAAGCGTTTAACCAGATGGGCGGGCAGAAAATCAACGCGGCCGAGCATCAATGCCTGGGCGGCGCGCGCCCGGTGCTCTTCCATGAGGGCAAGGCCGGTCGGGTCGTGTTCTCCCCCGCCGAAGAATGCCGCCTCCCACGCGGCGGCGGCGGCGGCAAATCCCCGGGCCCTCGGGGCGAGCCGCCGGAGCGCGCGGGTAACGGTGCGGCGCCGTCCGGCCAGCTCGGGAAATTCGGCGTCCACGCGTTGGCCGTCCCCTTGGGCGGCGAGGCCCGCGGCCCAGGCCCGGGACAGGGGGAGATAGAGCCGGGCGATGGCGGGCACAGCGGCCCGGTCAAAGGCCGGCCGCAGGTATAGCGCGGACAGGGGCGAGCGGAAAAACCCGCGGAAATCCAGCAGACCGCGCACCCGGACGGGTCAGGTGTCCAGGAACGACCGCAACAGGCGTGAGCGCGAGGGGTGCTTGAGCTTCCTGAGCGCCTTGGCCTCGATCTGGCGGATCCGTTCCCGGGTGACCGAGAACTGCTGGCCGACCTCTTCCAAGGTGTGGTCGGTGTTCATGCCGATGCCGAAACGCATCCTGAGGACCCGTTCCTCGCGCGGCGTGAGCGAGGCGAGCACCCGGGTCGTGGTCTCGCGGAGGTTCGACTGGATCGCCACCTCCACCGGCAGGACCGCGTTTTTGTCCTCGATGAAGTCGCCGAGATGGCTGTCTTCCTCGTCGCCGATGGGAGTCTCCAGGCTGATCGGCTCCTTGGCGATCTTCAGCACCTTGCGGACCTTCTCCAGCGGCATGCCGAGGCGTTCGGCGAGTTCCTCGGGGGTCGGCTCGCCGCCGAATTCGTGGAGCATCTGGCGCGAGGTGCGTACCAGCTTGTTGATGGTCTCTATCATATGGACCGGGATGCGGATGGTCCGCGCCTGGTCGGCGATGGAACGGGTGATGGCCTGGCGGATCCACCAGGTGGCATAGGTGGAGAATTTGTAGCCGCGCCGGTATTCGAACTTGTCCACCGCCTTCATCAGGCCGATGTTGCCCTCCTGGATCAGGTCCAGGAACTGGAGGCCGCGGTTGGTGTATTTCTTGGCGATGGAAATGACCAACCGGAGATTGGCCTCCACCATTTCCTTCTTGGCGCGCGCCGCTTCGCGCTCGCCCTTCTGGACGCGGTTGACGATCCGCTTGAACTCGTCGATATCCAGCATGGAACGTTCGGTCACGTCGGCGATGGAGGCGCGGATCTCCTTGATGTCAACGCGGTACCTGGTGGCGAAGGCCTTCCAGTTCTTGTCCTTGAGCCGGGAGACGCGCCTGAGCCAGTTGGGATCGATCTCGCTGCCCGAATAGCGTTCGATGAAGTCCTCGCGCTTGATGCGGCACTTGGTGGCATAGCGCAGGAGCTGGCCTTCCTTCTGCACGAGGCGCCGGTTGAGCCCATAGAGCTCGTCCATCAGCTGCTCGATCCGACCGTTGTTGAGATGGACGTTTTCCATCAGCTCGATCAATTCGCCGGTCAGCATTTGGTAGCGCCGATCGGAGGCCGTCGTCAGGCTTTCGCCCTTGCGCACGGCTGTCAGGCGCTTGTCCTGATGGGTGATCAGCTTCTTATAGGTCTTGGCGATCTCATTGAAGTTTTCCAGCACCTGTGGCTTGAGCCGCGCTTCCCGGACGGCGAGCGAAAGGTTGGCCTCGGCCTCCGCGTCTTCATCGTCTTCGCCCTGGCCCTGGCCCTCGGCCTTGGCCTCGCCCTCGCCCTCGCCCTCACCTGCGGGCACCTTATCCGCGTCGTCCTCTCTCTTGGCCTGGGCCGCGCCCAGGGACTGAGAGGACTTATTGGCAGCATCGGGGCCACCGCCATAGGTCGCGTCGAGATCGATAATATCGCGCAGCAAAAGCTCGTCATTCTTCAAGGCACCGCGCCAATCTATGATCGCCGCCAGGGTCAACGGGCTTTCGCAGATGCCGCCGATCATTTCCTCGCGGCCGGCTTCGATCCGCTTGGCGATTCGGATCTCGCCCTCCCGAGAAAGGAGCTCCACCGATCCCATTTCCCGGAGATACATGCGCACGGGGTCGTCGGTGCGGCCGTATTCCTCATCCGAGGGACTTCCGCTGGCCTTGCTGGATTTCCGGTCTTCCTCGGCGGGCGGGCGGGCGGTGGCCTCCTCGCTTTCCTCGTTCTCGACCACGTTAATGCCCATCTCATTGAGCTGGGACATGGTGTCTTCGATCTGCTCGGAGGTGAACTGGTCCTGGGGCAGCGCGGCATTGAGTTCGTCATAGGTGACGTAGCCACGCTCCTTTCCCTTGGACAGCATCTTCTTGATGGTGGCACCAAGGGCATCGATGACCGGACCCTCGGGGGTAGACTCTTCGGGAGTGTCTTCGGTGGTCTCTACCGTCTTTTGCTGATTCTTCGTCGCCATCTTGGAAGCCATTGGCCCATCACCCGCTCTGATTATCCAGGATTCCGCGCAAAATCGGGCGCGCGCAACCACTTCGCGGCCACCCCTTTGAAGCGCCCCCACGATGCGGCCCAGCACATTTAAGGTCTAAAGGTGTGAAGTTCAATAGTTTTGAGTGAAAAAAGTGCTGATTCTCAGCCATTTTCTGGCCCTTTCACCGGTGCGCCATAATCATCCAGCCGCCCCTCGTGGGCCAGCGCCGTCTGGAGTTCCGACTTCACCGCCCGAAGGCGCGCCCAGTTTTCCTCGGTGGGATCCGCGGCAAAGGTGGATTCGCAAGCATCCAACTCGGCCTTGCCCACCCCGAATCGGTGGTGGAGCTCCAGGGCGTGGCGGAACCCGGTGAGCGCGTCGTCCCGCGCCGCATCGGGCCGCGCGAACCAATCGAGCACCCGGCCCCGGGGGCCCACCAGACCTTCGACCAGACGCCCGAATCCAAGGGTGGCGAGC
>JAPUGG010000014.1 GCA_027292975.1 Alphaproteobacteria bacterium
GTCGCCATGGTTTCGCGCAAGCAAGAGCGATTGGCACCGCTGGCCGAACGCATCAACGAAGACAGCGGCGGGCGCGCCCATGTCTGCCCAGCGGACATCCGCGACGAGGCCGCGGTCGAAGAGCTGTTCGACCGGGTCGAGGGCGCGTACGGGCCGATTGCGGCGGCGGTCTTCAACGCCGGCGCCCAGTACCGCCAGCGGTTTCTCGACATCCCGGCGGATCTGTTCGAAAAGGTCTGGCGGCTGGGCTGCTACGCCGGGTTTTTGGTCGGACGCGCCGCCGCGCGCCGGATGCTGCCGCGCGGGGAGGGCAGCATCCTGTTCACCGGCGCCACCGCCTCGATCCGCGGCGCCGCCGAATTTGCGGCCTTCGCCACCTCCAAATCCGGCCTGCGCGCGCTGGCCCAGAGCATGGCCCGCGAGTTCGGGCCCCGGGGCATCCATGTCGCCCATGTGGTCATCGACGGCCTTATCGATACGCCGGTGATTCGCGAACGCTTCGCCGAGCAGATCGCGTCCCTGCCCGAGTACGGCGCGCTGTCGCCCGAAGCCATCGGCCAGGCTTACGTCGATCTGCACCAGCAGAACCGCAGCGCCTGGTCGTTCGAAATCGACCTGCGGCCCTGGGCGGAAAAATTTTAGCGGCAGGACGGAACGCACGGGCCCTCGTGGGCCAAAAGCGCAGTTTGCCTCGATCGGCCGATCGTCATTAAATCTAATGGACAAAAGGCAGGGGGACTTGGATGGCGAACGCGGAAGAGGACGAGACGCATTCGGCATCCACCGGCGCCCGGCCAAGGAAGCCCGGCACGTCCGATCGGAAAGGTAAGGGAGATCACGCATGAGAGACCTCACCGAAGACAACGTCACCGAGGCCGTCCTCGCCAAGATCGACGTCACGGACAATCCCCGCCTCAAGCAGATCCTGGTCAGCGTCATCACCCACCTGCACGCCTTTGCCCGCGACGTCGAGCTGACCCCGGACGAGCTCTTCGAGGCGGCGCGCTTCCTCACCGAAGTCGGCAAAATTTCCGACGCGAAGCGCCACGAGTTCCTGCTGCTCTCCGACACCCTGGGCCTGACCATCTTGGTCGACGCCATGCAGAACCGGAAGCCGGCCGCGGCCACGGAAAGCAGCGTCCTGGGGCCCTTCTACCGGGCCAACGCGCCGGAGGTGGAGAACGGCGATCTGATCGACCGCGGTGACACCGGCGGCGACCCGACGGTGGTCCATGGCACGGTCAAGGACCTCGACGGGACGGCGATCAAGGGGGCGCTCCTCGACATCTGGCAGGCCACGCAGCAGGGCCTGTACGAGAACATCGACGCCGCGCAGCCCGACATGAACCTACGCGGCCGCCTGCGCACCGACGGTAACGGCGAATACAAAGTCCGCACGGTGCTTCCGGCGAGCTATCCGATTCCCGACGACGGCCCCGCCGGGCAGCTCCTCTCCTTGTGCAACCGCCACAACATGCGCCCCGGCCACATTCACTTTATCGTCTCCGCCGACGGCTTCAAGCCGGTGACCACGGAGGTCTTCGTCGAAGGTGACGACTACTTGGATTCGGACGCCGTTTTCGGGGTCAAGGAGTCCCTGGTCGCCGCGTTCGTCAATTCGGACTCGGTCGAGGACGCGGCCAAATGGGGCATGCCGACGCCGTTCCACGAGATGCGCTTCGACTTCGTCCTGGAGCCGGGCGAGGGCGACGCACGGCCCGGCTTCTCGGCCGGCTCCGCCGGCGACTAATCGCGCCGGGGTCGGCGACGGTAAGTGAAGTCATTCCAATGACTGTTGGGTTTGGCTATCATCGCCATGGTTTTGACGGTGGTCTGGAAGATGGCGAACAACTCTATACCTTTCACCAATTCACAAATTGTCGCCGCCTTCGAGCAGCGGACGCCCAAGTCGAAGGCCCGGCATCTCGAAGCCCGCGAGGTGTTTCCGAGCGGCATCGTTCACGATTCCCGCTACATGAAGCCGCATCCCCTCACTATCGAGCGGGCTGAGGGGTCTTGGAAGTGGGACGCCGACGGCAACAAATATATCGATTACTACGGCGGGCATGGGTCGCTGCTCTTAGGTCACGCGCACCCGAGCATGGTCGAGGCGGTGAACGCGCAGATCGGCCTCGGCACCCATCCCGCTGCCTGCCATGACCTAGAACTGCAATGGGGCCAGCTGGTGAAGCGGCTGATTCCCTCGGCCGAAAGGGTACGGTTCACCGCCAGCGGCACGGAAGCCAACTTGATGGCGATCCGTCTGGCCCGCGCTATTTCGGGCCGCAACAAGCTGGTCCGATTCAAGAACCATTTCCATGGCTGGCAGGACCACGTGGCCTTCGGCTCGAAATACGCGGGAACGGAAAACGTGCCGGGCATCATCGAGGGGATCATCGAGAATGTCATCGTCGCCGACCCGGCCGATCCTCGCGCGGTCAGGGAAACGCTGGAGATGGGCGATGACATCGCGGCCGTAATCTTGGAACCCACGGGTGCCAGCGCCGGGCAGGTTCCCCTCGGCCGAGACTTCGTCAAGATGCTCCGGGACGTCACCGAGGCCCGCGGCATCGTGCTCATCTTCGACGAAGTCGTGACCGGGTTCCGAGTCTCGCCTGGCGGTGCTCAATCGGCCATGGGGCTGCTGCCGGACCTGACGACTCTGGCCAAGATTCTTTCCGGCGGCCTGCCCGGGGGCGCGGTCTGCGGGCGCCGCGACATCATGCAGTTGTTGGACTTCGAGGCCGCCGAGACCCAGGGCTTCGAGAAAATCCCCCATCAAGGCACCTTCAACGCCAACCCGCTTTCGGCGGCGGCGGGGACCGCGATGCTCAGGCAGGTCGCCGAAGGCGAGGTGACGGAGGTGGCCAGTGAACAGGGCCGCAAACTGACCGCCGCCTTGAACCGGGTGTTCGCCGACGAAGGCGTCGCCTGGGCCGCCTACGGACAGGGTTCCTGCGTCCATTTCTTCACCAATCCCGACGCCATGGAAATCGATCCTCTGAATTTCGATGCGCCGACGCAGCCCATTCCCGTCATGGAAAAAGCTGGCGACCACGGGGCGGCGGGATTGTTTCGGCTGGCCCTGCTGATCAACGGGGTGGACGTGAATTCGAAGCCCGGTGCCATCGTCTCCGCCGCCCATACCGATGACGACATTACCGAGACCGCCGATGCGACCCGTCGGGCATTGGGAATGCTGAAAGCGGAAGGGCTTTTCCATGCCTGAATCTGATAAGGCCCCGACCCACTCGGATGTTCGCGCGGCGGGGCCTTGGATCGCGACACCGACGTGACTCACATGGGTTTGCGGAAGGGATGCCGTTCCCATGGCGGAGGAACGACGGTCCAATTTCCCTCAATCTGGGGGTTGGCTGGGAAATGCCGGCTAAAAGAAGTGAGAAGCTGAGTCATGAAAAATCTGGTGAATGACATCATTGCCGCCAATCAACGAATCAAGGCGGTCGATGGCGGTGCGCGAGAAACCCCGTTGGACGAGTCGGGCGTATTCAGCGATCGGACAGGCGTCAGTTTCCTGCTGAAGGGCGAGCATCTGCAGCGCACCGGTTCTTTCAAGATGCGCGGTGCCATGAACAAGGTACTGTGCCTCAACGAAGAAGAACGGAAACGTGGTATTATCACCGCTTCATCGGGCAATCACGGCATGGCTACCACCCAGGCGGCCCGGGTGGGCGGTGTGGAGGCCACCATCTATCTGCCGGAATCCGTGTCCCCCCTGAAGCACTCGAACATGAAGCGGTTGGGCACGAACACGGTCCTGGTACCGGGCAACGGCCTCGAGGCGGAAAAGGCCGCGCGGGCAGCAGCGGAGCGTGAGGGCAAGACCTATGTCTCGCCCTATTCGGACCTGGACATCATTGCAGGGCAGGGGACCGTGGGGCTGGAATTGGCGGAAAAATGCCCGGACCTGGCGGCGGTCTACGTCTGTGTCGGCGGCGGTGGGCTGATCTCGGGTATCGGCAGTTTTCTGAAAGCGCATCGGCCGGATGTCGAGATCATCGGCTGCTGGCCGGAAAATGCGGCGGCCATGCATCTTTGCATGAAAAGGGGTGAGATCTATGATACCCCTGAGACTCACACCCTGTCCGACGGGTCTGCCGGTGGGGTCGAAGAGGGGGCCGTCACCTTCCCGCTCTGCCAGCAGGTCATTGACCGACATCTGCTGATAAGCGAAGCGGAGATTGCTCGTGCCATGTGCGACATGGCGGCCACTGAAAATTTCATCATCGAAGGGGCGGCGGGCGTGGCCTTGGCAGCGGCTCTCAAGACCGCAAGCGACTATAAGGGCCGGAAGATTGCGGTGGTGGTCTGCGGTCGCAACATCGCGCTGGACACCTTCCGCTCTGTATTGGAGATGGGCGAGCAATATGAGACTAAAAAACGAAATTATGCCCTTTAGACTTTCTTGTCCGATCGGCAATTCGCCGCATATCGAATGGCTGTCGGCCACCTGGGGCCGATTTCGGATGGGGATCGGCCGACAGAATGTCAATGGGGATTTATCCGCTTGCGGCGCTTATTCGAGGAGCAATCAATGACGACGATTCCGGTTATCACTCTGGAGACCATCCAGGCCAGCCTCACCGAGGCGGAAATTCTTGACGCAGTAAAAGGCGCGCTCATAGCGCAGGCCAGGGGAGAGGTTAATTCCCCACCACCGGGAATGCTTATGTTGGACGATCCCAAGGGCGAGTGCCATATCAAATACGGTCACCTCAACGGCAGCGACACATTTGTGATCAAGATCGCCTGCGGCTTTTACGAAAACCCGAAAATGGGGCTTTCGGCCAATAGTGGCATGATGCTGGTGTTCAACGCCAAGACCGGTGTGCCGGTCTGTATCCTGGACGACAAGGGCTGGTTGACCAATGCCAGAACGGCGGCGGCCGGCGCCCTGGCGGCCCGGGCGGGCACGCCCCCTTCCGTCACCAGCGTCGGCATAATCGGCAGCGGCGAACAGGCG
>JAPUGG010000140.1 GCA_027292975.1 Alphaproteobacteria bacterium
CATAGTCCCGATCCACCCGGTTGACCTTGGGGAAGCGCTCCTTCCAGTGATAGGGCCTGACCGCGTAGACCACCATCCGGCTGTTGGTGATGTCGCCCGACTCGCGCTTTTCCGGCGTCAGCGTCGGGTCGATATTCCCGGTCCAGTAGCCGTCGAAGATATCGGTCTGGGTCTTGGGGTCCCAGCGCGTCGCCATGGCCCACATCACCTCCGCCGAATCGGTGATGTCGATGTCCTCGTCGACGACGACGGTCAGCCGCCCCATGAAACCGGCCGGCCCGCAGCCGGTGGCGACCAGCCCCGCCATCTTGGCATGACCGGCGTGAAGCTGGCGGATGGCGATGACGTTGATAAAGCGCGAGCCCCCCGCCGCCAGCTTCCAGACGCCCTTAATCTCGGGCACCCCCGCCGCGTCCAGGGCATCCCAGATCGCCGCCGCGCCGCCGATATGGGTATGGCGCCCTGGCAGGGTGGGCCGCACCGGCGGCTGGCCGATCATGATGGGATCTTGGCGGTGGTAGATGGCGTCGATCTTGACCGCCGGCTCGTCCCTCGCGCCCGATGCGTAATAACCGGGCCATTCGCCGAAGGGGCCCTCCACCCGCGTTTCCTGGCCGGGCGGCAGGATGCGGGCTTCCAACGCTATTTCCGCGTCGGCGGGGATGGGAATGCCGGTGCACGGACCGGCAACCACCTCGATGGCGCGGCCTATTTGCCCCCCGGCGATGTCCAGTTCCGAAACCCCGGGGCCGTATCCGACCCGGCCGACACCGCCCAGCACCGGCGCCTGGCCGAGGCAGACCGCCACCGGACAAGCCTCGCCACGGGCCCAGTACTTGCGGCGGATGACGTCGCCATGCTTGCCGGGTTCGATGAAGATGGTGAGGGTGTCAGAATCGTGGGCCTGGATCCGGTAGGTGCCGATATTGATCCACTCGGTTTCCGGGTCCCGCATGATCACCAGGCATTCGGTGCCGGGATAAGGACCGCCGTCTTCGGCGTGCCAGACCGGATGGGGAAAGCGGAAGATATCGACGCCGTCGCCCTCGATCACGTTATCGAAGACCGGGCCGGTTTCCACGACCCGCGGCGGGATCGGTTCGGGCGCCCCTTCGCGGCGGCGCAACCGGTATTCCATGACCGCATGGAGATCGAGCTCGCCCACCATGAACTTGGAGGTGCGCACGTTCATGATCACCCGGGCCGACGGGTCGCAGCCCTTGATGCCCTTGAACAAGAGCACCGGGGGGTAGAGGTGCTCCAGGCTCAGTTCGTAGATCGCCCCCATCTCGTGATGGGGATCGGCGCCTTCGATCACCTGGAGTTCGCCATGGGCCTCCGAGATTCGCAGGAACTCCCTGAGATCGCCGATGGCGGCGGTTTTTTCGTCGTTGTGCCTACGCGCACTCATGCCCCTAGAGCGCACACCGGCTAAATTGAGCCATTTGGCCGGAAATTGCTCTACCCCTTGGCGTTATAGTCCGGGCGGGGCTGGCCGATTTCGACCCCGTTCTTCTTGAGATCTTCCAGATACATATCGTAGATCACCGGATCCTCGTCTTCGTATTCGATCTGGTCGGGTGCGTCCTTACCACCGCTCATGCCCAGGGTGATCGGGTGCTCGGGGCTGCCGCCGCGCCGGAGCGCCAGGTAGCGTGCCGGTTCCGAGCCGGTGTTGAAGTGCTGGTGGAACCACCATTCCGGCGGCGCGAACATGGAGTTCTCCTGCCAATCGACCCGGGTCGGGGATTCGCCTTCCTTCCACAGAAGCGAAAAGCCCTGCCCGGCGAGGATGATCACATGGGCGCCGGGGCCGTGGCGGTGGCTTTTCTTGTAGGTGCCGACATCGAATTCGGACAGGTGGCAGGCCATGGTGTGGTCGGACATGGACATATGAAACGACTTGGCGCCGTGGCCGCGCGCCTTCCACTGGAGGAGCTGGAATTCCAGGGTATCGGGAATCAGGTTCACCCGGGAGATTCGCCCGCCGAGATATTCACGCTCGGCGTTGAAATAGCTGTTCTCGCCCTTGTAGCGGTCGTCGAACACGAAAGGGTTTTGGAAGATGAAATCGTCGTTGTGATAGAGATTGAGCGTCAGCGGCGCATTGGTCACCATCAAGAGCCGCGCCGGGTTGTCCTGGTCCTTGTTGACGTGCTGATAGGTGGTGTTCAGCGGCGGGCCGAACAGGCTGCGTTTCTGCCAGGCCACCGTATTGGTGGGACAGCCCTCCTGGGCGATCAAGGTTTCTCCGTTGCCCTTAACCACGAAGATCCAGGTCTCGAACATGTGGCGCTGGGGCTTGGTTTCTCCCCCCGGGGGAAGCTCGATCATCATCGCCGCGGTGATGAAGGGATCGGCCAGATTGATGAAGGCGCCTTGGACCCCGAATCGTTCCCAAGGCCCAAGCTCCACCTCCATCAAATCGTCCACATGGAACAAATTATGGATGGGGATGCCCTCGCTTTCCTGCCAGGCGTCGTAAAAAGCGGGCGGGCGCTCGAACTTCTTGGTGGCCGCGTCGCCTTCGGATTGCGCGTTGTAATTGTCGGTCATCCCCCCGGTCCTTTCGTTAATTCATCATCGCTTGAAATCATCACCGCTTGCTTTCCCGGCCGCGTGGGCCGGCACGGAACCCTGTCTTCAACTATAGCATGGCGGGGGGTCCCCACCGCAATTCGGATGGGAGGCCCAACGTCCCGGCCCGCAATTGGGGTTCCTTCCAGGGTCATGTCGGTTTATCATTTCGAAAATAACATTCACGTCCCGATATTCGGTTTGAGACGACATGGGAGATCGAGTTGGGCATCATCGATGGTTTTAGTCATCTGGTGATACACGTCACCGACCTCGACCGGTCGGAAGCATTCTACCGCGACGTCATCGGCCTTGACGTGATCGGCCGCGACCTGGTCAACGACCAGGGGCCCAATCTCCTGCTCGCCATGAATTCCCGCCAGCGCGTGCTGTTGGTGGAAGTGCCCGAAGTGGTCGCCATCCGGCCCAATTCGTCGACCATCCACCATGCCTGGCTTCTGACCATGGAAGAATTCGACCGCACCCGCGCGCGCTTGAAAAAGATGGGCTACGAGGTTTCCGATAGCCGCGCCCAGTTTCGGGCCATGGGCGAGCATTCCATGGACCTGTTCGACCCCGACGGCCACCGCTACCAGATCCAGGCCTATGCCCCCGAAGCCACCGCGGTGCTCTGCGACAACACCGGCCCCATCAATTGCGGCCATTTGGACGATTTCCCGGTAGGCACGGTCAAGTCCTTCGTCAAAGGTAAATTCTTCCTGGTGCGCCTGGACGATGGATTTATCGCCCTGTCGCGCTGGTGCACCCATTTGAACGGGCTGCTTTCCTGGAAAAAAGAGCATTGGGAATTTTATTGCCCAATGCATGGCGCGCGGTTCGACCGTAGGGGCATGCCGCGGCCCTTGTCCCACACGCCCATCCCTTTGCGCGTTCATCCAGTGACCATCACGCCCGACGGCGAAGTCATGGTCGACCCCGACACGGCGATCAGCCGCGATGGCTTTTCGGCCGACCACGTGGTTGCACCCGAGCCGGGCGCCCACCTCGCCACCGAAGCCAGAGAAGGAGCTTGAGCATGGCCCAAGCGGAAACCCTGTCCCATAGCGGGATCTGTGTCCACGACCTCAAGGAGGCGCAAGAATTCTATTGCGGCGTGCTCGGGGCCGAGCTGAAGGGTGCGGTCAACTTTTTCACCGAAGACACCCTGAACGGGCGTTCGGTGCACCAATCTTACGCGCTGGGCGATTACCTGTTCGCCGTGGCGCTGGCCCCCGACTTCATGCCGATGCCGCCAGTTGATCAGCTGCGGGGCGCCATGGGTGTCCGTCATGCCTTCACGGTAGCGAAGGCCCGGTTCGACCATACGATCGAAAGCCTCACCGGCTCTGGGGTGCCCTTCGAAGGCCCGGTGGATCATCCGGAAAACGGTCCCTTCGGCGCCTCGATCTATTTCAAGGACCCCAGCGGCAATTTCCTTGAAATACTCTGGCGCCGGGACGAAGACGCCAGCACCGCACCCATCCCCGTTCTCGAAACCGGCTGAGCGGCCTCGCCCGATGCCCGATGCCGGCGCCATGAGGACACCAGACCTCGGCATTGTGGGGCTCAGCCATATCGTGATCGAGGCCTCCGACCCGGACCGCTCGGCCGCCTTTTACAATGACGTGCTGGGGTTTGAGACCGCGCCGGGGCCCGCATGGCCCCAGTGCGGCACCGCCGTCACACTCGCCGCGGGACGCGGCCAGAACCTGATCCTTGCCGCCGCATCCAAATTGCCGGACCTGCACGAGACCGGCGTGCATCAGGCCTTTGGGCTCAGCCATGGCGCCCGCGAAAAAGCCGCTTTGAGGCTCAAGGCCCAAGGCGTCGAGATTGAGACCTATGGCGAGGACCCGCCCGATGAAACCACCGGCGGGTTCTATTTCTTCGATCCCGACGGCAACCGCATCCAGTTGGTTGCCTTGCCGGACACCGAAGACGACGCGCCGCCCACGCTCCACCACACCGCCGTTCAGGTCGCCGATATCCTCTGGGCGGAGCAGTTCTACACCGAAATCCTGGGACTCGTGCCGGTTCACCGCGTCGGCTGGAACACCGCCGATTACGCCCGGGCCCAGGCCTGGGCCGACGGCAAGGAAGACATGGCGCCCGGCACGCGGCGCCTGGACAAGCGCTATTCGTCGATGGTGAACGCCCGCGTCATGCCCCGGGTCAACCCGCAGGTTTACTTCGCTTGCGGCGATCAACGGCTCGGCGTCTTTCTCGCCAACTCCCATTTCCAGGAATCGCCCGAAGACGCCTGCCGGGGCACGCCCCGCATCGCCTTCAGGGTCGACCCCCCCAGCCTTGAGCGCGCCCAAGGGCGGCTCACTGAGGCAAGTTGGCGTTTCGAGGGGCCCGTGGTCCATCAACCGGGAGCCCCGGTCTCGGATTCGATTTACATACGGGACCCGGGCGGGAATTTCATCGAACTCGCCACCGCCGGCGGCGCGCATTCGTAGAGGCCGCCGCACCCAACCCGATCATCGAAGAGAGCAGACCCATGCCAGAACTTTATCCCTACCCCAGGTTTTCCCTCGAAGAGCGCGACCGCCGTTGGGCCGCCGTCCGGGCGAGAATGGCGGAAGCGAACCTCGACGTCATCGTCTGTCCAAACAACACCGGTCATTCCACCGACTTCCAGGCCAATTGCCGGTATCTCTCTCATGTGGGCGGCGGCGGCGACGCCGACATCGCCGTGGTCTTCCCCCTGGAAGGGGAGGTGACCGCCATCGCCACTTCGGCGGCGCCCCGCTGGCCCACCGTCCAGGAGTGGACCACCGACGTGCGCGAGGCACGGCGCAATTACGGACGGGTCGCGGTCGAACGGCTCAAGGAATTGGGGGTGGAGCACGGCCGCATCGGCATCACCGGCCTCGGCGATGAGGCCGGCACCCGGACGCCGGAAGGCACCATCGGATACGGATTTTGGAAGCAGATTCGCGAGGGCTTCCCCGAGGCCGAACTGGTGGACGCCACCACGCTCCTGACCAAGGTGCGTTACGTCAAGAGCGCCGAAGAAGTGGACGCCCTACAGAAGTCCATGGACATCGTCGAAATGGGAATCGAGGCGAAGATCGCCGCCGCGCGGGTGGGCGTTCTCGACTGGGAAGTTTGGGCGGCGGCCCAATACGGCATGATGCGCAACGGTTCGGAAATCCCCGTCCATTGCAACTGGGTGTCGGGAAACAACCCGGTGCGCACGCTGACACGGCCGTCGTGGCGGAGGCTGGAACGCGGCGACATGATCGTCAACGAACTGGAAGCCAATTGGATGGGATACCGCGCCCAGGCGGTGCAACCGGTCTTCGTCGAGGTGATCGACCCGGTCCACGCGGAGTTGATCAAGGTCCAGCGTGAGGTGTTCGAAGTCGTGCGCGCGGAGCTCAAGCCCGGCATTTCCGTGCGCGAGCTGTCGGAACTGGCCGCGGATGCGGGCCGCAAGGCGGTGCCGTCCTCGGGGCCGGCGGCGGGCGCGCTAACCAAGCTGACCCTGCATGGGCGCGGCGCCGGCGACGATGGCCCCATCATCACCAGCCACGCCCGCGACCCCGAGCATTTGAGCGTGCTTATGGAGGAAAACATGGTGTTGATCTTCAAGCCCGCGGCCGAGACGCCGGGAGGCACCCATATCTGCACCTGGGGCGACACCGTGGTGGTGACGCCCGACGGCGGACGCCGGATGGGCAAACGGCCCCATGAGCTCGCCGTCGCCGAGGGATAAGACAAAGACGGCAGGACGGGAAAGACGGCATGGCCTTGGACGGCGCCTTCTCTCATCTCACCATTGAGGTTTCCGACCTCGACAAATCGGAAGCCTTCTACCTTGACGTGATCGGCCTCGACCTGCTCGGGCGCGACATGGTGGCGGAAAATCGCCCCACCTCGCTGTTGGCCCTGAACACCCGCCAGCGGGTGCTCTTAGTGGAGGTGCCCGAAGTACCGCCCTATCCGGCCTCGGGCGGTTCAATCCACCATGCCTGGCTGCTCACCATGGAGCAGTTCGCCAAGGCGCGGGACCGGCTCGAGGCGCTCGGCTATGAAACTGGCATCGATCCGCGCCAGAGCTTCCGCGCCGTCGGCGAATTCAACATGGACATCCATGATCCCGACGGCAACCGGTTCCAAATCCAGGCCTTCGGCGAAGAGGGGACGGAGATCCTGGCTTCGGGCGCGGGAACGGTCGCCTGCGGAAAGTTTGGCGAATTCGCGCCGGGCAGCGTCACCCGCTTCGCCGAGGGCCGCTTCTTCTTGGTGCGCAACCGAGACGGCTTCCTGGCCCTATCCGCCTGGTGCACCCATAAGAACGGCATCACCGCCTGGCAAAAGGAAAGCTGGCACTACTATTGCCCGTTCCATGGCGCCAAGTTCGACGGCAACGGGGTCTATAAGGGCGACATGGGCTGTCAGCCGCTCAGGCTCAACCCGGTATCCATCGCCGATGACGGGACCGTCCTGGTGGACACCGGCCGGTTTTTCGCGCGCGACGGATATTCCCCCTCCCAGGCGGTTCCGGCCCGCCCCGGTGCCGCCTTCCAGTGCGGCGGCCTTCACCCACTCGCGGTCTCCTTTGAGAAGCACGTGGGTAAGGCCCCTGGGTAAGGAAAGGCGTCATGGCTGAAGTCGAAAGCATTTCCCACAGCGGCATCTGCGTCCACGACCTCAAGGAAGCCGAGGAGTTCTATTGCAACGTGCTCGGCGCTAGAGTACACAGCCGGGTCAATTTCAAGACCCAGGACGCGCTGCGCGGCCGTTCCATCCACACCACACTGACGCTGGACGATTATGTCTTCGCGGTCATGTTGACCGAGGATTGGATGGAAGTGCCCGACGCCGGCCAGCTCCGCGGCGCCAACCGTACCCGGCATTCCTTCTGCGTGCCCAAGGCCCGTTTCCCCAAGGTGCTGGAAATGCTCGAGGCCGTTGAGGTCCCGTTCGAGGGGCCGGTTATGCATCCCGAACACGGGCCGTTCGGCGAATCCGTCTATTTCCGCGACCCCACGGGGAATTTCCTCGAGGTCCTTTGGCGGCGCGATGAAGACGTCGTCTACTCCACGGTGCAGCCGCTGGGCCATGGAGGGGGCGGATGAACACGGCCCTAGGCTCGTCCAATGGATCGGCCGTGCATGGCATTTCCCATCTCGTCATCGAGGTGGCCGACGCTGAGCGCGCGGCACGCTTCTATGCCGACACGCTGGGGGTCGATGGGGCCGCCTTGGGAGACTGGCCCGAGGCCAATGAGCTGGCCTTGGCGCTGCCGTCGGGCCAGATGCTGGTCTTTAAGTCCGGCGGCACCGGGGAAACGCGAAATGAATCCGGAATCCACCAGGCCTATGGCTGCACGCCAGAGGCGCGATCGGCGATCGAGGCGAGCCTGGCGGGCACCGGCATCGCCGTTCACCGCTATCACGAAGACCGGCCGGCGGAGGCCCGGGACCCCTTCTACTTCACCGATCCCGACGGCAACCGCGTCCAGTTGGTCGCCGCGCCCGGCAACCAGAGGGGCATATCGGGGATCGACCATGCGGCCATCCAGGCCTCGGACATGGAATGGGAGGAAGCCTTCTTCGTCGACCGGCTGGGCTTTGCCGTGGATCACCGGGTGGGGTGGAACACGGAGGATTACGTGCGCGCCCGGGCCTGGGCCGAGGGACGGGACGACATGGCGCCCGGGACGCGGCGCATGGACCGTCGCTATCGCGACAACCCGGGGGCGGAGCCGGGCTCAAGCCGCGAGGTCCCGCGCCCCAATATCCAGTTATTCCTCAGCCTGGGCGGCTCGGTGCTGGGCATTTTTCTCGCCACCTCCCACGTCCAGGAACCGGCCCCGGAGCTGGCGCGGGGGACCCCGCGCACCGCCCTTGCCATGGACCGAGCCGGCCTCGAGTCCATGGCGTCGGCCCTGGACGCCACCGGCGTCGCCCTGGAGGGCCCGGTGGTCCATGACCCGGGCGCACCCCTTGAGGTATCGCTTTACTTTCGCGATCCCTGCGGCAATTTCTTCGAACTCTGCGTGCCCGCGGACGCCCGGGGTTAGGCCCATGGGCGATCCCCGACCCCATCCCCTGCCGCGCTTTTCGCTTTCCGAACGCGACCGCCGCTGGGCCGCCGTGCGCGCCGTCATGGCGGATCGCGGCGTGGACGTCATCCTGGCGCCCCAGAACACCGGCCATTCCATGGATTTCCAGGCCGATGCCCGTTACCTCACCCATTGCGGCGGCGGCGGTGATGCCGATGTCGCCGCCGTCTTCCCGCTGGACGGCGAGGTGACCGCCATCGCCACCTCGGCCCGGCCCCGTTGGACACCCGAGGTCCAGGACTGGACCGCCGATGTCCGCGAGGCGCGCCGCAACTACGGCTCGGTGATGGTCGAGCGGTTGCGCGAACTGGGCTTAGGGAAAGGCCGCATCGGCATCACAGGCCTCGGCGTTATCGGCGGCACGCGCTCGGCGGAAGGGTTGATCCTCCACGGCACCTGGAAACAGGTCCGGGAAGCCTTTCCCGATGCCGAGATCATCGACGCCACGGAAATCCTCGCCACCGTGCGCGACGTGAAAAGCATTGAGGAGATCGCTTGCCTGACCAAGGCCGTCGAGATCATCGAGAAAGGCTACCAGGCGGAGGTGGCGGCGGCCCGGGCCGGGGCCATCGACTGGGAAGTTTGGGCCGCCACCCAGTACGGGCTCCTCAGGAACGGCTCCGAAGCGCCCATTCATTGCAACTGGATATCGGGGCCCAACGTGGTCCGGACCCTCACCCGCCCCACCTTCCGGCGATTGGAACCGGGCGACCTCATCATCAACGAGCTCGAGGCGTGTTGGATCGGCTACCAGGCCCAGTGCGTGCAGCCGGTGTTCGTGGAGCGGGCCGATCCCGTGCACCAGGAGCTCATCAAGGTCCAGCGCGCGGTGTTCGATGAAATCCTTGCGGCCATCCGGCCGGGGACCAACCTCGGCGAACTGGCGGCCCTCACCCGAAAATCGGTCCAACGCGCGGCCCCCGCCAAGGGCCCGGCGGCGGGAGCGACGGCGAAGCTCACCATGCACGGCAAGGGGGCCGGCGACGACGGGCCGATCATCACCGGCGCCGCCCGCGACCCCCGCCAACTCGCTTATGGCCTCAAGGAAAACATGGCCTTCGTCTTCAAGCCCTCGGTGCTGACGGCGGACGGCGCCTCCATCTGTACCTGGGGCGACACGGTGGCGGTCACCGCCCATGGCGCCCGGCGCCTCGGCACCCGCCCTCACGGGCTGGCGGTATCGGGGGCGGAAATTGGCAAGACCGAAGACTTAGACGCCGTTTTGCGGCATAATTTAGACTAGCAAATCAGGGACGAAGGAAAATGACAGCAGTCAGCGTTGCCCAAGGGATGCGCGAATTCGCTTCCCGCCGCATTACGGCAATGTCGCTATGGCATTGGTTCGTGTTCCTGGTGGTGTGCTCCGCCGTGCTGACGCCGCTCATTTTCCTGGTGCTCGGCAGTTTCTCCCTGGCCGAGCTGCCCACCGACTTCTCGCTGTCCAACCTCGGCTTCCAAAACTACGAAGAGGTCTGGTGGGATCCCTCTACCTACCAGGTGTTAAACAACACCGTCATCTACACGACCGGCGCCACCGCCTTCGGCATCACCCTGGCGGCGGTCTTGGCGTGGCTGGTGGAACGCACCAACATCCCCGGGAAACTCTGGATTTACGCCGGCGTCCCCATGACGCTGGCCATGCCCGGCATGCTCCAGGCCATGGCCTGGGTGCTCCTGCTGTCCCCCCGCATCGGCTTTCTCAACAGATGGAGCCAGGCGCTGTTCGGGCTCGAATCGGCGCCCATCAACATCTACTCCCTGGGAGGCATGATCTTTATCGAGGGCCTACGCCTGGTGCCAACCGCCTTCCTGATGCTTGTGCCACTTCTCAGGGCCATGGATCCGGCCCTGGAAGAAGCCGCCGCCATGTCGGGCGCCAATCCCCGCGCGACCCTGCGCAGGGTGACGTTGCGGCTG
>JAPUGG010000141.1 GCA_027292975.1 Alphaproteobacteria bacterium
GGGAGGGATGTCGGGAGATTGGCTGGCCATGATGCGTCAAAATAAGAAATGATTGGTGCCCCCGGGGAGAATCGAACTCCCACTCCGTTGCCAGAACGGGATTTTGAATCCCGCGCGTCTACCAATTCCGCCACAGGGGCCGGGGCTGCGCCGATCATAGCCGGCGCCCCCAAGGGGTCAAGGGATCGGAGAACGCGGGCGGCGGCCAGGTCCCGCCTGACGCACGGTGCCGGATATGCTAGATTTCATCCATGACGACACCGGATCCCGCCGCCATCGGCGCCTGGCACGCACACATTTACTACGACCCCGTTTCCACCAAGGACCGGGCCCAGGCCTTGCGCGAAAAGATCGCCCTGGCCTTTCCCGAGGCGGTGATCGGCTCTTGGCACGACCAATTGGTCGGCCCCCACACCGAAGCGATGTACCAGGTCGCCTTCGGCCACGGGCTGTTCCCGGGATTGCTGCCGTTCCTCGCCATCCACCGCGACGGGCTCGCCATCCTGATCCATGCCGACTCGACCGGCGATCACGCCGCCGACCACACCGACCACGCCATCTGGATGGGAAAGGTGCTGCCGATCAAGACCGCCCAGTGGGAATAGGGAACACTCTGACATCTCGGCCCAGAGCGGGCGAAGGCGAGGCGGTCCGATGACCATTAAGTCGACCTTCGATGAAATGATGGGCCCCGGCGGCGCCGGGGAGGGCGGCTATGCCGAGGGCCCCGTGCGCGACGCCTATGGCGCCGTGCGCCACTGGCTCGACGCCATGTCGCAACGTCAGGTCAGCGCCAAGCGCAAGGAAGCGGAAACCCTGTTCCGGCGCATGGGCATCACCTTCCTGGTTTACGGCACCGGGGAAAGCACCGAACGCCTGATCCCCTTCGACATCATCCCGAGGGTGATCACGGCCGACGAATGGACGATGATCGAAAATGGCTGCCTGCAGCGGGTGCGCGCCATCAACGCCTTCCTCTCGGACATCTACCATGATCAGGAAATCATCGCCGCCGGCCGTATTCCCAGCGCCGACGTCTACGCCAACCCCCGTTACCGGCCGGAGATGATCGGCATTGACATCCCCGGCAACACCTACATCCACATCACCGGGATCGACCTGGTGCGCACCGCCGAGCGGGAGTTCTACGTGCTCGAAGACAACCTGCGCAATCCGTCGGGGGTGAGCTACATGCTGGAGAACCGCGAAGTGATGATGCGGCTCTTCCCGCAACTCTTCGCCGACAATTCGATCGCGCCGGTGACCGACTACCCGGCGAACCTTCTGCGCAATTTGCAGGCCGTGGCGCCGCCTGGAATCAGCCGGCCCACGGTGGCGTTGCTGACTCCCGGCATCTTCAATTCCGCCTATTTCGAGCACGTCTTCCTGGCCGACGAGATGGGAATCGAACTGGTCGAGGGCCAGGACCTGTTCGTGCTCGACGATCAGGTTTTCATGCGCACCACCCACGGCCCGGTGCGGGTCGACGTGATCTACCGCCGCATCGACGACAATTACCTCGATCCGCTGGCCTTCATACCCGATTCCCTGTTGGGCGTGCCGGGGCTGCTTAGCGCCTATCGGGCGGGCGGCGTCACCCTCGCCAACGCCATCGGCACCGGCGTTGCCGACGACAAGGCGATGTATATCCACGTGCCGGAGATGATCCGTTTTTACCTCGGCGAGGAACCGATCCTCGCCAACGTGCGGACCCATGACCTGCGCCAAGCGGACGAATGTGCCTATGTGCTCGATCACCTGGGCGAGTTGGTGGTGAAGGAGGTGGGCGGCGCCGGCGGTTACGGCATGCTGGTGGGCCCGGCGGCGAGCAGGGACGAGATCGAATGCTACCGCGCGCGCATCCTCGACGACCCCGCCAATTTCATCGCCCAGCCGACCCTGGCCCTTTCCACCTGCCCGACCTTCGTCGATGCTGGGATCGCCCCGCGCCACGTCGACCTCAGGCCCTTCGTGCTCTCGGGCACGACCCAGACCGTGGTGCCCGGCGGCCTGACCCGGGTGGCGCTGGGGGAAGGGTCCCTGGTGGTCAATACCTCCCAAGGCGGCGGCACCAAGGACACCTGGGTGCTCCGCGACGGGGCGGGCGCGCCATGACGGTCCTGAGCCGCAGCGCCGATCATCTTTATTGGATGGCGCGTCAGGTGGAACGGGCCGAGAATACCGCGCGCATCCTCGAGGTGTCCAACCGGATGGCGCTGTTGCCAACCGGCGGCACCCAAGGCGGCGCCTCTGGCAGCGAATGGCATGCGGTGCTGCAAATCACCGGAGGGGCCCAAGGATTCCACGACCGATTTTCGGGGACCACCGCCGAGGCCGTCACCCGTTACATGACGCTGGATCCGGAAAACCCGTCGAGCATTTATTCCACCGTCCGCGCCGCCAGGGAAAACGCCCGCGCCGAACGGGTGGCGCTGACCACGGAAATGTGGGAGGCGCTCAATTCCACCTGGCTGGAGATCGATGCCCTGACCCCGGCGCGGCTGGCCTCGCGCGGGCACCGCAATTTCTTCGACTGGATCAAGGAACGATCGCACCTGTTCCGCGGCACCGCCATCGCCACCATGCTGCGGGACGAGCGCTATCATTTCCTGCGCCTGGGCACCTTTATGGAGCGCGCCGACAATACCGCGCGCATCCTCGACGTGAAATACCATGTCCTGCTGCCCCACGGCGTGGAGGTGGGCAGCGCAATCGACTATATGCAATGGGGGGCGCTGTTGCGCTCGGTCAGCGCGTATCGCACCTATTACCATGCCTACAAAGAACCCATCGCCCCCGCCCATGTGGCGGATATGCTGATCTTCAACGACGCCTTTCCCCGGTCGCTGCATGGCTGCGTCGATGACGTGCTGGAGTTGCTCGGCTTTATCGGCGGGCCCCGCGGCGCCGAGGCCCGGCGCCTCGCCGGCGAACTTCACGCCCGGTTGCATTACGGCAGGACCGAAGCGGTGTTCAAGCAAGGGCTCCACGAGTTCCTCACCGATTTCATCACCGACAACAATGCGCTGAGCAAAGAGATTCAGTCCGCCTATCTTGTCGCCGAATAGGCCCAAGGCGGCGCCAGATCGAAAGCGCGGAGTGATCCGGATAGATAAGGTCTCAAGTGAAATGCTGCTCTCCATCCTCCACGCCACCCATTACCGGTTCAGCCATCCGGCGCGCTATACCATCCAGCATCTGCGCCTGACCCCGCGCTCGGATTCCACCCAGCAGGTCCGCCACTGGTCGATCAACGCGCCCGGCCGCATGAGCCAGCAGGTGGACGGCTTCGGCAATATCTTACACACCCTGGTGCGCGATGGCGTTCATCAGGAAATCACCATCAACGTGGAGGGGCTGGTGAATTCCGAGGATACCGCGGGGGTGGTGGCGCATCACCCGAGCGAAGATCGCCTGCCGCGCGAGATCTACCTGCGGCCGACGCGCCTCACGCTGCCGGTTGGCCCGGTCCGGGATTTCGCCGCGCCCCTGGCCCCGGCCTTCGCCGCCGACCCGCTGGACGGGTTGCACCGGCTCGCCCGCGCGGTGGCCGGCGCGGTCGCCTACCAGAAGGGCATGACGGACGTGGAGTCGACCGCCGCCCAAGTCCTTGAGGCCGCCACCGGCGTGTGCCAGGACCAGGCTCATGTCTTCACCGCCACCGCCCGCCTGCTCGGCATCCCCACCCGCTATGTATCGGGCTACGTCCACGTGGCGGGCGCGGACGCCGATGAGACCGCTTCCCATGCCTGGGCCGAATCCTGGGTCGAGGGCGTCGGCTGGGTCGCCTTCGACATCACCAACGAGATCTGCGCCGCCGACGCCCATGTGCGGCTCGCGGCGGGGCCCGATTACACCTATTGCGCGCCGGTTCGCGGCATGCGCCGGGGCGGCGGCGTGGAAAACATGGACGTGCAGGTATCGGTCGCGGCTGTCCAGCAATAGGCGTAGAATGAGCTCAGGCACATCAGGGGCCGCTTGCGCTCGCCCCGGCCATTTGAGTAGGTTCCCATGCCGTTTTCAATCAGCCCCGGCGGGCGCAGTCCCACTCCAGACTCGGTGCGATCCAGACCCGTTCGATGACTTACGCCGTCAGTTTCCTCCTTGAGCAAGGGCTCGTGTTCGCTTCCGATTCCCGCACCAGTGCGGGCATCGACCGGGTTTCCATCGCCCGCAAGATGACCATTTTCGAACGACCCGGCGATCGCTTCATGACGTTGCTCTCGTCGGGCAACCTGGCTATAACCCAGGCCGTGATCCGGCACTTGCAGGAAGACCTGGAGACCGGCGGGGAGGGGGATCTGTTCGCCGCGCCGTCCATGTTCGCCGCCACCCGCATGGTCGGCGCGGCGTTGCGCAACGTCTACGACGTCGATGCCGAATCGATGCAGGAGCAGGGCCATGGATTCAATGCCAGCTTCATCATGGGCGGCCAGGTGGACGGCGGCGAGGCGCGCATCTTCATGATCTATTCGGCGGGCAATTTCATCGAGGCAACCGTGGAGGCCCCCTACCTGCAGATCGGCGAGACCAAATACGGCAAGCCCATCATCGACCGCACCATCACCTTCCAATCGAGCCTCGACGAGGCGGTGAAATGCTCCTTGGTGTCGTTCGATGCCACCATGCGCTCCAACGTCTCCGTCGGGCCGCCCATCGATATCGTGACCTATCGGCGCGACAGCCTAAAAATCGGGCTCCGTGTCCAGCTCGGCGAAGACGATCCCTTCCTCCGCCTGATCCGCGATTATTGGGGCGGAGCGCTGCGCCGGGCATTCGACGACATGCCCGATCCCGATTGGCTCAAGCGTCCCTGACGAAAATGCTTCGGGGCCTCTACGACTGGACCATGCGCATGGCCGCCCACCGCCGTGCCATGGGGTGGCTCTTCGCCGTCGCCTTCGTCGAATCCTCGGTCTTTCCGATCCCCCCCGACGTCATGGTCGTTCCCATGGTGCTGGCCGAAAAAGCCAAGGCGTGGCGCATCGCCCTGGTCTGTACGCTGGGTTCGGTGCTCGGCGCCCTGGCCGGTTACGCCATCGGTGCGCTGTTGTTCGAGGCCGTGGGCCGGCCGCTCATCGCGTTCTACGGCTACGCGGAGCCGTTCGCCGAATTCACCGCGCGTTATAACGAATGGGGGGCCTGGATCGTCGCCTTTGCGGCGCTCACGCCCTTCCCCTTCAAGGTCATCACCATCGCCTCGGGCGCCACCGGGCTCGATCTCGCCGTGTTCATCGTCTCCGCGACCCTGGCCCGGGGGCTCCGCTTCGGTCTGGAAGCGGCGCTGCTGTGGCGCTTCGGGCCGTCCATCCGGGG
>JAPUGG010000142.1 GCA_027292975.1 Alphaproteobacteria bacterium
ATGATTTTACCCCAAGGCTAGGCGCGCATTGCACGGCGATGCGGGGCATCGGCGAAGATGGGCAACGACGCCTTGGGGTAAAAGCACCCGGCCTGCGGTGGGGCGCGGCGTGCGAAGCGTGCATCCGCACGACGGCCCCCAGGGTGCGTTGCGGCCCTTGCCCGATGCACCGCATCGCGCGTCATGCGAAGCGTGCATCCGCACGACGGCCCGCGCCTGCCCTGGAAACCCATGAGCACCCATCAAATTGATCCAATTTGGCCCGGAAGTGCTCTAGTGGTAGGGATCGGCCGCGTCACGCAGGCCATCGCCCAGGAAATTGAACGCCAAGACCACGATCACCACGGCAATTCCTGGGATCATCAACCAGGGATATAACGCCACGGCGCTGATGTTCTGGGCTTCGGACAGCAGCACCCCCCAACTGGTCACCGGCGGCCTGAGGCCGAGTCCCAAAAAGCTGAGAGCGGTTTCGCCCAGGATCATGGAGGGAACCGATAGGGTCGCCGAAGCGATCAGGTGAGAGGCGAAATTGGGCACCAGATGCCGGGCGATGATGCGGCTCGGCCGCGCGCCCATCAGTTCGGCCGCGGCGGTGAAATCCTCCTCGCGCAGGGCGAGGAATTTCGACCGGACCGCCCGGGCGAGGCCGGTCCAGTCGATCAGTCCCAGGATCAAGGTGATACCGAAATAAATCAGGATCGGGCTCCAATTGACGGGCAGCGCAGCCGACAGCGCCATCCAGAGGGGCAGTTCCGGGAAAGAGCGGATGATTTCGATGGTCCGTTGCACCGTCGAATCGACGATGCCGCCGTAATATCCCGCCAATCCCCCGAAAATGATGCCGAGGATCAAGGAGAAGATGACCCCGAACAGCCCCACGGTGAGAGAAATCCTGGCGCCATAGATGATGCGGGAAAAGAGATCGCGGCCGAGGCGGTCGGTGCCGAAAATGAACATGGTCCCCCCCACGCCGGGGCAAACGAGGTGTGCGCTGGCTACGAACAATCCCCAAAAATCGTAGGCGTCGCCGCGGCAGAAGAACCGCAGCGGGTACCGGCGGCTTTCGTCCATGGTGTATTCGCGGCGCAGGTTTTCCATATTGAGCTTGTATTTGAACCCGTAGACGAAGGGCCATTCGAGGCGGCCCTCGTGGAACAGGTGAACCTGCTGGGGCGGTGCGTAAATGAAGTCGGTATGGCGATGGGCCAGGGCGTAGGGCGCCAGGAATTCGCTGATCAGGATCGAGCCATAGAGCGCCAGCAGCACGCAGCCCGACGCGACCGCCAGGCGATGGCGCCGGAGCTTCATCCACATCAGGCGCCAGCCGCTCGAGGTGAACAAGCGCTCCTGCTCCGCGCTCAACTGCTCGGTCTGGTAGGGATCGAACGGCAATTCGGAAACGTAATGGGCGATCGGTGCCGCGCCGGGGTTCTTGTTCTCGGTCATTTTTGGCGGATTCCGGTCAGACGAATGCGCGGGTCGAGCGCCGCCAGGGCGAGATCCGACAGGAACATGCCGATCACCGTCAATAACGAAAGGCACATCAAAAGGAATCCCGCGAGATACATGTCCTGGCTTTGCAACGCCCTGAGAAGCAGGGGACCCGTCGTCGGCAGCGACAGGACCACCGAGACGATCGCCGCGCTCGACAAGAGTTGGGGCAGCAGGTTGCCGATGTCGGCAATAAAGGGGTTCAACGCCACGCGCATGGGATATTTCAACAACAGCCGCGTTTCCGACAGACCCTTGGCGCGCGCCGTGTTCACATAAGGTTTTTGCAATTCATCCAACAGGTTGGCCCGCAGCCTGCGGATCAATGTCGCGGTGCCCGCCGTGCCGATGACGATGACCGGCACCCAAAGGTGCTCGGCTATGGAAACCGCCTTGTCCCAACTCCAGGGCTGGTCGAGGAAATGCGGCTCCATGAGGCCGCCGATCGATATCCCGAAATAGACATTGGCCAGATACATGAGAATCAGGGCCAGCAGGAAATTCGGCGTCGCCAATCCCAGGAAGCCGATAAAAGTCAGCGTATGGTCGGCGGCGCTGTATTGATGGGTGGCGGAATAAACGCCGATGGGGAAGGACACGATCCAGGTGAATAATATGGTGGTAAAGGCGATGATGATGGAAAGAAAAACCTGGTCGCCGACGACGTCGACGACCGGCAGGTTGTGTTCGAAGGAATAGCCGAAATCGCCATACATGAAGATGCCTTTCATCCATAGCGCGTATTGCTCCACCACGGGCCGGTCCAGTCCATAGCGTTGCCGCAGGAAGTTCAGCTTCTCCTGGTCGACATCCTCTCCCTGGGCCTGGAGTTCACTGATCAGTGTCGAGAGGTAGTCGCCCGGCGGCAATTGGATGATGACAAAGATCAGGATGGAAATGACCAGCAGGGTGGGGACCATCACCGAGAGCCTGCGCAGGAAGAAATAAAACATGGCGCCGTGCTATTTCCCTCTCGCGATCCAAAACGTATCGGGGCTGTAAATTCCGAAATAGGCCCCGGGATTCCAATGGTAGACGGCCACTTCGGGGACGTTCCTGAGGGTGGCGCCGATCACCACCGGTTGGGGAATGGCGGCGATCAATCCCAACGTGAGAACCTGATCGGCGTGCAGTTCCAGCATACGGCGCCAAATCCGCGCGCGTTGGTCTTGGCTGGTGGCGGTTTCCCAGTTCCTATAGAGCGTCAGCAACCGCCTGGCCGCGGGAAGGGCCGGCGGCGTGCCCTGCTTGCCCAGGGAACTGAACCACAGCCCCCAGCGCGGCCAATGGAACTGATAGGGATTGGTCGGCGCGAGCTCGGCGGGGCTGACGTCGGGGGTGGCGATTCCCGCGGTCAGGCCGCCCCAGATCGCCATCATCGCTTGGCCCGACAGCACGCGCTTGCGGAGAATCTCCCGCTGGCTCGGCCTGGAGAACATCTTGATCCCGAGTTTGAGCCAGGAATCATGGACCAATTCCAGGATATCGGTCTGCTCGGTATGTTCGCCCGACGATTCGATGATGATTTCCATGGGGCGCCCATTGGGCAGCAGCCGCAAGCCCCGGTCATTTCGTTCGGTGAGGCCCAGGCCGTCGAGCAGCTCATTGGCCTTTTTCACGTCGTATCGGGCCCAACGGTAGCGGACCGACGGATCATAAAGCGCGCTTCCCGGCAGCACCGAGTTGTTGCCTTCGGTGCCTAGCCCGTAATAGAGAACCTGGTTGATCTCGTGCCGGTCGATGCCGAGAGATAGGGCCCGCCTGAACTGGGCGTTCCAGAACAGGCCCCGCCAAACCGGATCCGCCACGTTCAGATTGGGATATAGCGCCAGATGCGCCCCCCTTGCGGTCCGCCACAGGTGCACCTTGTACCGCCCGCGCTTCTCGCCCATCTTGAGGAAGGTGTATTGGTTGAAGGCGAGGCTGCGGGCCTGCAGGTCGGTTTCGCCTCCCGACGTCTTGGCGGCGATCAGCGACGGGCTGGACACCCTGAGGATCACGCGATCGATATAGGGAAGCTGCCGCCCGTCCGGGTCGACCCGGTGATAATAGGGATTGCGCAGGAAAACGAAGCGTTGCGCCGGACCCCGGGTGGTGTTGCGCCACGGATGCAGGGTGGGAAGATCCGGGTTGTCGAAGCGATAGAGATTGTCCTTGAGAGAGTGCAGCGCCGACCAGTTGTGCAGCCGTTGTTTGGCCGTGGCCCGCTTAAGTCTGGCGGGGTCCGCGTATTTAATGTGGAACCTTTTGAGATAATGGGCGGGGCGGTAAATGAATTTCGGGGACGCCCCGGCCAAGGCGGGCAGGAAGTGGGGATTGGGTTTCTGCCAGGTGTAGCGGACCACGGTTTCGCTCAGAACCTCGAAGACCGGCTTTCTCCCGTCCACCATGAGCACCCTGGGGGGGCCGCCGGGGGACAGCTCCGGATTCAGTGCCACGTCTTGCCAATAGTATTTGAAGTCCTGGGCGGTAAAGGGACGACCGTCGGACCAGCGATGCCCCGGGCGGAGATGCAGGGTGAATATCCTGCCCTCTTCAACCTCGAATTTCTCCAGCAGATCGGGAACCAGCTGGTAGTTCCTGTCGTAGCGGACCAGCCGGGCATAGCCGTAAACCACCATGAGCCGCGTGTCCCGTTCCCGTCCCACCAGAAGCCGCATGGTTCCGCCGTGCCGGCCCGGCGATTGATCCGCCGCGAATCGCACCACCGCGGGGATTTTGGGCAGGCGCTGGCCCACCTCTGGCAGGGTGCCGGAAAGCTCGCTATGTCCGAAATAATATGGGCTGATGTAGGTCTTGGGGGTGGCCTCGCCGGCCCGTGCCGCGCCGCCGGTGCCCAGCGCCAGAACCAAGGATAAGGCGATCGATGATAAATTCCAGCCGCGCCGGCCGACGGCGGTCATCATGGAAGCGGTGCCGCCAAGGAGGCGGGCTCGGCCCCGCGCACCAAGTGTCCGCCGCCGACATTCACCAGCTGGGGCCGATTGTCCCGGTCGATGGTGAATGGCGCGGGCCAGGCGCTGGGGTCCGAGCAGCGCCCTTCCATGAGGGTATGGAGGTCGAGCGGCTGTTGGGGATCCGGTTCCGGCACGGCGGCGAAAAGGGCCTGGGTGTAAGGATGCAAGGGCCGCGCGAACAAGCTCGCCTTATCCGCCGCTTCGACGATGCGGCCCGCGCACATGACGATGATCCGGCCAGCCACGTAGTTGACCACGGCCAGGTTGTGGGAAATGAACAGGTAGGTCAGGCCCAGCTCCTTGCGCAAATCCCCTAGGAGGTTCAGCACCTGTGCCTGGATCGAGACGTCCAAGGCGGAGACCGGCTCGTCGAGAATGAGCAGATCGGGCTTGAGGATGAGGGCGCGGGCGATGCCGATCCTCTGGCGCTGACCACCGGAAAAACTGTGCGGGTAACGTGCCAGGGCCTGGATGTCGAGCCCCACCAGGTCGAGGCTTTCGCGCACCGTCGCCATCCGGCTTGGGTGGTCGCCGATGCGGTGGATCACAAGCGGCTCGGCGATAATCTCGGCGACCGTCATCCGCGGATTGAGGGAGCCGAAAGGATCCTGAAAGACGAACTGCGCCTGGCGCCGGAACGAGCGCCGCCCCAAGGTGGACAACGCGTGCACGTCGGTGGGGTGCCCGTCGTCGTCGAAGATCACCTTGCCGGCGTCGGGCCGGATCGCGCCCAAAATAATCTTGGAAATGGTGGTCTTGCCGCAGCCGCTTTCACCCACCAGACCCAGGCATTCCTCCCTCATGATATCCAGGCTCACGTCGTCCACCGCTCTCACCGTGCTCTCGGGCTTGGCCGAAGCCTTGGCGAACAGCCCGGAACTGCGGATGCGGAAGGTCTTGGTGACGGATTGGACGCTCAGCAGCGGCGTGCCCATGGGCGATTTCCGTTTTCGCTCCCGGGCGGTGCTGAAATAGGCGGAAGAGGAATGGCTGATGGCCCGCAGCGGCGTCAACCGTTCGCCCTCTTTCATGTTGAAACGCGGCACGGCGTTCAACAGCCCCTTGAGGTAGGGGTGCCCGGGCGCGGAAAAGATATCGGTGACTGTTCCCCGCTCCATGACCTTGCCCCGAAAGAGCACCACCACCTCATCGGCCAGGTTGGCGACGACGCCGAGATCGTGGGTGATGATCAGGACGGCCATGCCGAGTTCGGCCTGCAGGTCCTTGATCAGCTTAAGGATCTGCGCCTGAATGGTGACGTCGAGCGCCGTGGTCGGCTCATCGGCGATCAACAGCACCGGCCGGCAGATCAACGCCATGGCGATCATGGCGCGTTGGCGCAAACCCCCGGAAAGTTCGAAGGGATAGATCTTGAGGGCCTTTGCCGGATCGGGAAAGCCGACGCGGCGCAGCATCGCCCGCACTAGTTCCCGGCCCTCTTCGGCGCCGACATCACGGTGAAGGTGCAGGGCTTCGCAAATCTGGTTGCCGATGGTGTGCAGGGACGACAAAGACGTCATCGGCTCTTGGAAAATGATCGAAATGCGCCCGCCGCGGATGGCGCGGTACTCCGGACTGGCGGGCGGGAGCTGGGCGATATCGGTGACCGGCGACCCCTCGTCGGGCCGGTCCGAAAACATGATGGATCCCCCAAGAATCCGCGCGGTGCGCGGCAGAATTCCCATGATGGCTTGGGAGATGACCGATTTGCCGGACCCGGATTCGCCGACCAGGGCGACCGTCCGGCCGTGAGGAATCCTGAAACTTACCTTGTCGACGGCCGTGACCCGCCCACCGAGCAGGTCGAAGGCGATGTGCAGGTCTTGAACGCGAAGAAGATCGGCCATGAGCCCCACGAGTGGATTTGTTCCCCCCAACGATACCCTACATTCTTCTAACCAAGGGCTCCGCCGATAACATAAACAATACTATACGGTGCCCCCCGGTGCGTACTATGGTTTCTCCTAAGGCTCGGCGAGCCGGTGGGCCGTTGCCGTCCGGGCGCCCGGATCGGGTCGAGTGGAAGAGGCTGGCCGCGGACGCGATTCTTCACTGCAAGACATCCTATAATGCAAGACACCCTATTTGGATTTATCCTTCGCTACTCTCGGCGCCAGCAATTCGTCATATTGACGCTGACCCTGGTCTCGTTTCCGTTCCTCTATTTCTCTCTCGATCTTCCCAAGATCATCATCAATGAAGCGATCGACGGCAAGGATTTCCCACGCCTTTTTCTCGGCCAGGAATTCGACCAAATTCCCTATCTTCTTTTGCTGTCGCTCATATTTTTGGCTCTCGTCTTCATCAATGGCGGGTTTAAGTATGTCATCGAGATCTACAAGGGCAAGACCGGAGAGCGGATGCTGAGGCGGCTTCGCTTCCAGCTCTATGACCGAATTCTCCGGTTTCCCCTGCCCCATTTCCGCCGTATCCCCCAGGGCGAACTGATCCCCATGATCACCGGGGAAGTGGAGGCGGTAGGGGGCTTCGTGGGCGCGGCCATTTCGATTCCCGCTTTCTACGGCGGGACGCTCGTGGTGATTATCTTCTTCATGTTCATGCAGGACTATGTCCTGGGCCTGGCCGCGATCGCGCTCTATCCGATCCAGGCGATCTGGATTCCCATCCTTCAGAAGAAGCTCTTGAATTACAACCGGCGCCGGGTCCGGGAGATCCGGCGGCTCGCCAACGTGATCGGGGAGAGCGTGCGGGGCGTCACCGACATCCACGCCAGCGATGCCGGCCATTTCCTTAGGGCCAGGGTTTCCGACCGCCTGGGGCGGATTTACGGAATCCGCTACGACATCTATCGGCGAAAATTCCTGATCAAGTTCCTCAACGCCTTCCTTGGCCAGTTGACGCCGTTCTTCTTTTTCTCCATGGGCGGTTACCTGGTCATCAAGGGCGACCTTACGCTGGGCGCCCTGGTGGCGGTTTTGGCGGCTTACAAGGATTTGGCGAGCCCTTGGAAGGAACTCCTGAATTATTACCAGCAGCAGGCCGCCGTGCGGGTGAAATACGAACAGGTGGTCAGGAACTTCGCTCCCGCCAAGCTGATGCCCGAACCCCCCCTGAAAGCGGAAATGGACGCCTATGTAGGACCCCTCGGAGACCTGGAGGTCGCCAACGTGACCTTGGTCGACGATTTTGACATCAAGATTCTCGATCACGTCTCCCTTGCCATCGGGCAAGGAGAGCACATCGCCATCACCGGGGTGGAGACCAGCGGGAAGACCGAGTTCGGCATGGTCCTGGGAGGCCTGCTCACGCCGTCCACGGGACGGGTAAAGCTAGGTGGACAGGATCTGTCCCAACTGCCGAGAAGCGTAGTGGGACGGCGTTTCGGTTATGTCGGCAACGACCCCTTCCTGTTCGCCGGTACCCTGCGCGACAATCTCTTGCTCGGTTTGAAACACGAACCCGTGGGGCCCGGCGACGGCGGTGCCGAAGCCCAAGCGCTACAGCGCCAGAACCTGGCCGAGGCGCTGATGTCGGGAAATTCACCGTTCGATCTTAGGGCGGATTGGGTGGACCTGGCCGCGGCGGGCGTGGCCAACCATGACGAACTGGCCGTCCGCACGCTCCGGGTTCTGGCTTGTGTCGGCATGGATTCCGATCTCTACGAGATGGGCCTCCGAAGCATGGGCGATTTCGAGGAGGACAGCGACTCCATCGAGCGCCTGCTGGCCGTGCGCCGCGAGGTTCGCGCCCGGCTTCTCGATCCCGAACTCAGTCAGCTTGTGGAACCGTTCGACCCCGATGCCTTCAACCACAGCGCTTCGGTCGGGGAAAACATCATGTTCGGGGCCGCCGCGGACGGCGTGTTCGATCCCAAAAAACTGGGCGAAAACCCGTATATGCGCGAGGTCCTGAAAAAGGCCGGGCTGCTTGATACCGGTATCGACATCTCGATCCAGGTCGCCGAGTTGATGGTGGAACTATTCTCCGACATCGACCCGGGCGACGAACTGTTCGAACGATTCAGTTTCATCGACGCCGATGAAATAGCCGAAGTCAAGGAGCTGGTGCAGTTCATCCAGGGCAAGGGGGCCGCCAAGCTCAAGGAGCGGCAAAAGCGGGTGTTGCTCTCGCTGTTTTTCCAACTGGTCCCGACGCGACACAGGTTGGGTCTCATCACCGACCGTATCATGGTGCAACTGGTAGAGGCACGCAGGGAGTTCACCAAAAACCTCCCCGATGAATACAACAGATCCTTTGAATTCTTCGATCCCGGCAAGTTCAACCGGTGGGCGACCGTTCAGGACAACGTCCTGTTCGGCAAGGTCGTCTACGGCCAACCGCGGGCGAAGGAGCGTGTGGGCGAGGTCATCAAGGATGTCATCGACTCCATGGACCTGCGCGCAACCGTGATGCGCTTCGGGCTTGACTACCATGTCGGGCCGGGCGGTGCCATGCTGACTCCCGCCCAGAGGCAAAAGGTGATGATCGCCCGCCAGATGTTGAAGCGGCCGGACACCCTGATCCTCAATGACTGCCTGAACCTGTTCGACGGTGCCGCCCAGGAAGCCGTCATCGGCCAGATCCGAGAGGAATGCCGGGATCAGCGGGTCGTGGCGTTGCTTTCGCAGGCAGGCTTGGCGAACAGGTTCCCGCGGGTCGTCCTCATGGACAAGGGGATGATCGCCGACGATTCTCCTTCCCTAGGCGCCGTCGCGGAGTGAAGGGCGTCGAAAGTGAGCGGGGATCGCGGGATATGGTTGCACCAACAAGGCGAAAGAGCCGATAATTCAATTGGCGGGGACAGGACATGAGTCTGAAAGAAGAAGTAGAGGTGATCAAAAGAATACCCTTGTTTTCCAAGGTCGATCCGGCGCGTCTCAAGCTCCTGGCCTTCGCCAGCGACCGCTTGACCTATGCCGACGGTCAATTCTTCTTCCACAGCGGGGACCAATGCGACGGCGCTTACGTCATCTTAGAGGGCGAGGCGGAAGTCCTGGCGGGGGAGGCCCAATCGCTGGTGGCTAAACTCGGTCCCAATGACTTGTTCGGTGAGATCGGAATGATTTGCAACAAGCCCCGCTCCGCGAGCGTGCGGGCGCTGGGCGCGGTGACGGCATTGAGAATTCCGACGGACGTGTTCATGCCCATGCTGACGAAATTTCCCGAGATGGCGATGGAAGTCACCATCGAGCTCGCCCATCGGCTGGAGCGGACGACACAACAGCTCGTCGAGCGCACGGCGGAAAACGCGAAGCAATAGGGTCTCTCCCCGGTGGCGCTCCGGCCGACCGATATTCCTCCCGCGCGGTTAAGCGCGTGTTTCGCGTTGAAGGGCTGAGGCCGATAGATGCTCCAAGATGAAAGTTTCTGGCTCCGCTTCTGGGGCGTGCGCGGCTCCCTGGCCTGTCCCGGCCCGGAGACCATCCGTTACGGCGGCAATACCTCTTGCGTCGAGATTAACTGCGGTCCCCATGTCCTGGTGCTGGATTGCGGCACCGGCGCTCGGCGGCTGGGCCGGGAACTGACCGAACGGGGCGTGGATACGTTCGATATTCTTTTTTCCCATACCCATATCGACCATCTCGTCGGCTTGCCGTTCTTTCTGCCGGTGCAAAGCTCGGGCGCGTCCATCACCCTCTGGGCCGGGCATTTGGACGGCGAATACAGTCTCCGCGGCGCGATCGCGTCGATGATGCAAGCGCCCTTGTTCCCACTGCCCTTGGACGCCTTGAAGGCCGAGCTTGATTTCAAGGAATTCGGCTCCGGCGATGGCTTCACGCCGCGCCCGGGTATCGAGGTCGAGACCGCACCAATGAACCATCCCAATGGGGCGACGGGGTACCGCGTCAATTTCGACAACCGATCGATCTGCTACGTCACCGATACCGAGCACGTGCCCGGCGAGGACGATGAAAACATCCTCAAACTGGTGAAGGATGCCGATATCATGATTTACGATTCGACCTTTACCGAGGCCACGTTCCAAGAATGCCGCGGTTGGGGCCATTCCACATGGGAGGAAGGCGCGCGGCTGGCCGATCTCGCCGGGGTCAAAGTATTCGTCGCCTTCCACCACGACCCCTGGCACGATGACGACACCATGGATGAAATCGCCGGCCAATTGGAGAATCGGCGGCCGGGCTCCGTGGTGGCCCGTGAAGGAATGGTGCTGATCCCTTGAACCGATCAGGGATGCCTGGGGAATCGGACGAAAGGTCCTTCCAATTTGATCAAACGACAGGTGTTTGACTGAAAATGTTCGAATGGTTCACCGGATTGGTCCGTACGTCTCGGACGGAAAATCTGCCGCCGCGTATCCGCGAGGCGATCATCCGCCAGCAGGACCAGAGCGAGATCCTGATCGGTTGGGTCCAGCTTGCCGTGGTGTTGACCTTCGCGACCCTCTATCTGGTCGCGCCGAAGCCGGTCAATGCCGAGGTGATCTTCGATCCCGTTCCCTACGTTCTCGGCATCTATTTTTCGTTTACCGTTTTGCGTCTGGCATTGGCCCACCGGTTCCGGCTGGCGGCCTGGGTGCTGACGCTCTCGGTGGTGGCGGACATGACGCTTTTGATGGTCACCATCTGGAGCTTCCACATCAAGTACGGCCAACCCCCGGCGTTTTACCTCAAGGCGCCGACGCTTCTCTATATCTTCATCTTCATCGCGCTCAGGGCGCTGCGGTTCCAGGCCAATTACGTGCTGCTCGCGGGGTTCACGGCGGCTTTCGGGTGGCTCATCCTGGTCGGCTACGCCGCGTCGTCCGGCGGCGATATAACCCGCGACTATATCGATTACATGACCGGCAACACCATCCTGCTGGGCGCCGAGTTCGACAAGGTCATCTCGATCCTCATGGTGACGTTTATTCTGGCCTTCGCCATCACCCGGGCCCGGGCCATGCTGATCGGCGCTATCGTCAAGGAAACCGAGGCGCGGGAGCTATCCCGATTCTTCGATGCCGACGTCGCGGCCCAGATCGCCGGCGCGGAAACCGCCATCGAGGCGGGCCAGGGTGTGATGCGCGACGGCGCCGTGCTGATGGTGGATATCCGCGGTTTCACGGCACTCGCGGAAAAACTCAGCGCCCAGGACCTCATGGGGCTTCTCGGCGAATACCAGTCACGCATCGTTCCCACCATCCAGGAGGCCGGCGGCAACATCGACAAATTCATGGGCGACGGCATCATGGCGACCTTCGGCGCGACGCATCCTTCCGATACCCCCGCCGCGGATGCCTTAAAGGCCGTCGACGCCGTCGTCGCCCAGGGCAGATCCTGGGCGCGCGATCGTGCGGCCAAGGGCGAGGATCCGGTCCTCATCGGCGCCAGCGTGGCCGCCGGCCGCCTGCTGTTCGGCGCGGTCGGTGACGAAACGCGGCTCGAATATACCGTCATCGGCGATCCCGTGAACGTGGCGGCGAAACTGGAAAAACAGAACAAGACGGAGAAAACCATCGCCATCACCAACCTGGCCACCTATCAACTGGCAAAGGCCCAGGGCTACCAACCGGAGGCGGACCATGAAGTGCGCCGCGGCCACGCCTTGGAAGGCGTCGCCGGGAGCCATGACCTGGTCGTCTTGGCCTCTTAGAGCAAATGGTTCAAGTTGGCCGGGTGGTGCCCTAACCAGGCAAGGGGCGCCTTCAAGCACGTCCAGGTCATGGGCGAGCCCGACCATGGTCTGGCGTGGATGGAGGACCAAATAGGTGGGAATGGCCGCTTGCGGCCCATATGAACACCAAATGAACGATCCGTTAATCACCTGTTAAAACCGACCGTGGCACCATGGCCAGACATTGCTAATCACCATCGTGAGGAGTGCGGTGATGAGGAAAACCGCCTTGATTCTAGTTCTGCTCGGCCTGTCAACGACGGCTTGGCTGCCGGTGCCGGCAGAGGCCGGCCATGGGACATACGCAGCCCAAATACCGCCCGGCCATTTACCGCCACCCGGCGAGTGTCGCATTTGGTTTCCCGATCGTCCGGCAGGCCACCAGCCACCGCCGGGTCCCTGTGGAACCCTCGAGTACAACGTTCCACCCGGCGCCAGGCTAATCTATGGCCGGCCAAGGCACGGGGGTGCGCAAGGGCCGGCCGAGCCTGAGTTTGTCGCTCCCTCGGTCGGATACAAGGTCAGCTATCCGGACATCGACACCGGCACCTGCAACCGGGGCCTGAGCAACGCGCAGCTTTTCGGCGGCGTCGTCGGCGCCGTGATCGGCGGCGTCTTGGGCTCCAAGGTCGGCAAGGGGAAGGGTAAGCTGGCGGCGACCGCGGGCGGCGCCCTCATCGGCGCGTTGGCCGGCTACTCGATCGCCCGGTCGATGGACACGGCGGATAACGAGTGCGTGCGCAAGGCGCTCGACGCCGCGCCCGACCGAAGGGAAGTCGCCTGGCGCAACCCCGACACCGACACCCATTACAAGGTGACGCCGGTCAGGAGCTACAACAATCGCGCCGGGCGATACTGCCGCGAGTACATCACCGAGGCGGTGATCGGCGGCCGGGCCGAGAAGGTCACCGGCACCGCCTGCCGCCAGTCCGACGGAAGCTGGGAGTTGATGAATTGACTTTCGCCCGTCGGCGCCAGGCCCTTGCGGCGATGGCTCTGGCGTTGCTGCTCGGGGCGTGCACGACGAGCCCAACCCCGACCACCGGCGGCGTCCCCCACGGCGCGGGGCGGGCCTATCAGGTGAACGGCGTTTGGTACGTGCCGAAACAAGATCCCGGCTACGACGCGGTTGGGCGCGCTTCGTGGTATGGCGAACCTTATCACGGCCGGCGCACGGCGAGCGGACAGATCTTCGATATGTACGCCTTCACCGCGGCCCATACGACGCTGCCCTTCGGCACCCGGGTACGCGTCACCAACCTCGAGAACGGCCGCTCCGTCGTCCTCGTCATCAACGACCGAGGCCCCTTCGTCAGGGGACGGATCATCGACGTATCGAGGCACGTTGCCCGGCGACTCGGCTTCGAGCGGAAGGGCACGGCACCCGTCCGCGTCGAAGTCGTCGGCTAGGGTATTTTCCGGCCAAATCGAATCATTTGACCGGAAAGTACCCTAACACCCGCGTCGCGTCGATCAGCAGCGCCGGATTATGCTCTAACCAGGCAAGGCGGCGTCTTCAAGCATGTCCAGGTAATGGGCGAGCCCGACCATGGTCTGGCGTGGATGGAGGACCAAATAGGTGGGAATGGCCGCCAGCCAGTCCCGGTAGCGCCCCTTGTCCATGAACCGGCGGCGGAACGCGCGGAGGTCGAAGAGCGCGCCTAAGCGTGGAATGACGCCGCCGGCGAGGTAGATACCGCCCCTGGCCCCGTATCCCAGCGCGAGGTTGCCGGCGAAGCTGCCCGCCAGGCCCGAGAAGATCGCCATGGTTTCCGAGGCCAGGGGGTCCCGGCCCGACCGCGCGCGGCGGGTAACGGCCGCGGCTCCCAAGGAAGCCGGATCCGGGACGGCGACCCCGTCGATGGCGGCGAGCGCCCGATAGATGTTGGGCAAGCCGGGGCCCGAGATCACCCGCTCCCAGGAGACGTGACCGAAGCGCGCCGCCAGGGCCTCGATCAGTGCCGATTCTCGGGGCGTGCCGGCGGCGATGCTCATATGCCCGCCTTCCGAGCTCACCACCAAGTCGGTGTGGGGCGGTGCCCTCCCTTGGGGGACGAAGCAGGCGACCCCGAGCCCGGAGCCGGGGCCGAACACCACCCGGGGTGCGTGTGGGTCCCGTAAGCCCCGGCCGAATTTACGGATATCGGTCCCTCTCAACGCCGGCAGGGCCCAGGCCAGGGCCTCGAAATCGTTGAGAACGAACAGGTCATCGATGGCCGATGCGCGCCGGAGATCGGAGATCGAAAAGGACCAGGGTGCGTTGGTGAATTTGACGCGATCGCCGACCACCGGTCCGCCAACGGCGATGACCGCGGATTCCGGCCGCCGGCCGCGAGCCTTGTGGCCGAGGTAGGCGGCAATCGCCTGCGCCGGGCCGCCGTAATCCTTGGTTCCGAGAACCTGAACGGCGTAAGGGTCCCGACCCCGGCGGGCGAGCGCGAAACGGGCATTGGTGCCGCCGATATCGGCGAGCAGCCGGAGCCCCGGCACGACATTGCCGCTTGGCCGATTCCCGGACGACATGGCGCCGATCCTCGCATGCCGAAGGGTAAATTGGAAAGGCGTTGAGGGGCGAATTCACCTTGCCGTCGATTTTCCCGCCGCGGCGGCGGTCGAACCCGGCATGCTCAAGGAGCAAGGATCGGACCTGTCGCTAGAGCATTTCCGGGCCACAAGACCCTGGAAATGATGCGCGACGGCGGGATCGATAATGTGATGGCATGGGCCCGGCCCGGACTTTCGCCGCGGATCGCGGATCAATCTTCGAGGGGATAAATGATGAGGGCGCTTCCCAAAGCCTCCTGGGGCTGGACGATCAATCGGTTTGGGGCGTCAACCGCCAGGGGCACGCCTTGGGCGCGCATGAATTCACGGGTCTTTGCAAGATCGCGCGACACCAACCCGACGGCCACCGTTGCCGGTGCTTCGGGCATTGCCTGGATGCCCAATTGTCGGGGCACCTCCTTTGGCTCGAAAAAGGTCAGTTTTCCGCGATCGAGCGGTACGCTCATGCCGTGGGCCGTCGCGATCGCCGAGCGGCCGGTAAATTTCGCCAGCCGCCCGGCGCTGGCCGCGGGATCGGCCACCGAGAACACCACCTCCGCAAGGCCGACGAGGGCATTTGATCCCGGCGTGCCGATGGGATAAGACAACACCCCTGAAATTCACCTCCGGGAGCACGGGATGAGTAAGGCGGCCGGCGCCTCAAACTGGCAGCTCTGGATCGACCGCGGGGGCGGCGGCTACGGGCCTCCTTCGGCGCGCAGACAGGCGGCGGACCAGGCGTGAACACCAGGGCAGCCCGCATCATCCAGGCCGCCCGCGCCGCCGGCCAGACCACGCTGTCGGAATATGACAGCAAACGGGTACTCAAGCTCTACGGCGTGCCGACCTCAAAGGAAGTGCTGGTCACCAGCCAGACCGCCGCCAGG
>JAPUGG010000143.1 GCA_027292975.1 Alphaproteobacteria bacterium
GGCCCGTTCAATGGTTGGTTCGCCACGGTCACGAGCTTGGCGGTTGACGGAAAGGGGACGGTTTTCGTCGCGGACTTCTATAACCACCGAATCCAGAGGTTCACCACCGACGGCGCCTTTCTCACGGCTTTCGGCGAGAAAGGGACCGGCCCCGGCCAGTTTTCCTACGTCACTGCGGTGGCCGTGGCCAGGGATGGTACGGTGTTCGCCGCCGACTACGGCAACAACCGCATCCAGAAATGGCGATCCATGGCGGACATCGCAGGGCCATGATGATGGGGGATGAATGGCGGAAGGTCGGTATCAGGGAACCGCTTTCGGTGGCCGTAATCGCCCCAAAGCCCGCTGCAGTGAACGGGGGCGATTTCAAGGGCCCTTGGTATGGGTCCTCCGGGAGACGGCGGCAAACCGGCCTTGAAAAAAAACGGCCCCGCGCGGGAGGCGGGGCCGAGGAGAGGTGTGCGAAGTTGCAAAGTGTCGCGGTGGGTGTGTGACAAATTTGTAGCAAAAATTCGTCGATATTCTATTTAAAGGCTTGCTTAATAAAACGGCCCCGCCGGGGCGGGGCCGCAGAGCAATTGGAAGATCGGCCCTGTAAGCCGTTGATCCCCCTACATACCACGGTGGTCTTAAAATCTCCTTTGCAATATATGGGTAAATGGCGTCACCCGGTCGGCCCGAAAGGTGGCGAAAACCAGCAAAGCTGGTGCTAAAATTGGGGCCGAGCAAGGAATCCGGACATGGAAACCGACACGATCCAGGGCTACCACATCCACATCTACTACCCCGAGGCCGCGGGCCCGGAGCTGGCGCGGGCGTTTCGGGACGCGCTCGCCGCGCGCTTCGAGGTCGAACTCGGCATGTGGCGCGAGACCGCCGGCGGCCCCCACCCCAGCGCCATGTTCCAGGTCACCTTCGCGGCCCCGCGCTTTGCCGAGATCGTGCCCTGGCTGATGCTCAACCGCGGCGGCCTCGACGTCCTGGTGCATCCGGAGACCGGCGACGACGTCGCCGATCACGGCGATTTCGCGCTGTGGCTGGGCCGGGTCCTGCCGATCGACTTCGAAGCGATCCGCGCCTTCATGGCGCTGCGTCGGCAACGCGAGGGGCACGGGGCGGCGGACTGACGGACCCCCCTGCCCGCTGTTCAGGCGCGGCAGCGCTCCAACGCCTGCCAGTCGAGTTCCACGCCATGGCCGGGGCGCTCGGGCGCCGTGGCAGTGCCATCTTCGATCTTGAGCGGTTCGGCGATGAAGCGGTCCAGACCGAAACCGTGGATCTCCAGGTACGACTTGTTGGGCACGGCGGCCAGCAGGTGGACGTGCAGGTCGTGGACGCCGTGGGAGGTGACCGGCAGGTTGTGGGCCTCGGCCAGGTGCGCGACCTTGAGCCAGACCGTGACCCCGCCGCAGTTCGATAGATCGGGTTCGGGGAAGGCGACCCCGCCGGCGCCGATCATGTGCTCGAACTCGTAGATCGTGTGCAGGTTCTCGCCGGTCGCAAGGGGCAGCGTCCCTTCGCGGGCGATGCGGACGTGCCCGGCGACATCGTCGGGGATGGTCGGTTCTTCGAGCCAGGTGATATCGTACTCGGCGAGCAGGCGCGCGGCACGGATCGCTTGATCCACGTTCCAGCACATGTTGGCGTCGACCATGAGCGGGACCTCGGCGCCGAGCAGATCGCGCATGGCGGCGACGCGCGCCACGTCCTCGCTCAGGCGCTCCCGGCCGACCTTCATCTTGATGGCCCGGAACCCCGCATCCAGATGGTCCCGGGTCTGCCGCAACAGCCGGTCGAGGGGCAACTGCAGGTCGATCCCGCCCGCGTAGGCCTTGACCTTCGGATCGTGGCCGCCGAGCAACCGCCACAGCGGCGTCGCCTGGCGCCGCGCCTTGAGGTCCCACAGCGCGGTGTCGACCGCCGAGATGGCGAAGCTGGCGATCCCGCCACGCCCAACGTAGTGCAGCGCCCACCACATCCGTTCCCACAGCGCCTCGATACGGTCCGCCTCCCGCCCTTGCAGGAGCGGCCCCAGGTCGCGCGCGAGCACGGCATGAATGGCCGCGCCGCCGGCGCCCACGGTGTAGGTGTAGACGAGCCCTTCCGCCCCCTCGGCGTCGCGCACGCGCAGGGTCACCAGCTCGAAATGGCTGATTTCGCCGTGGGTCGAATCCGAGAGCGTCACGGGCAGCGGAATGCGGTAATGGTCAGCTTGGACGTTGGCGATGGTCATGGCGCTCCCCGAATGATGCGGTGGTTACTTCCCGGTCTTGCCGAGCGCCGCCACCCGCCCCGGTTCGAGGCCGGCGATTTCCAGGATCAGTTTGCGGCGCACCGCCTTGGCGAAGCTGGCGCCGCTGTCGGCGGTGATCACGAAGCTGCCCGGCCCGCCGATGATGGTCGCGGCGAAGGCACCCTCGAGGTCGGTGTCGGCCGGCCGGCCGGTCTCGCAGTCGCGGCACAGGATCGCCAGGCCGTTGATCACGATGCCGGCGTCGAGCGCCGCCTGGCGCGCGAGCGCGACCGGAATCCCGCCGCCGGCCCAGGAGGAGTCGCCGGAGAAGTCGATGACCCGCCGGGTGCCGTCGATGTCGTTGCCCAGGATCAGCGCGTGACCCGCGGCCAGCGCCGGGCCGATGGCGTTGGGGCCGAACCCCTGGCGCGGGGCGGCGAGCATGGCCTTGGCGAAGCGGCGCGCGCTCTGCTCGCCGTCGATCACGGTCCAGGGCACCACTACGTCCTGGGAGGCCTCGTCGGCCCACTCGACGAAGGTAACCGCAATGCGCCGCAGATAGCCGTGGGAGATTGCGGCCAGCACGTCGGGATGGGTGATGGCGACGGCGTAGCCCGCGCGCTGGAAACGCAACTCTCCGTCGTCGATCGAGCGCGAGGCGTCGACCAGCAGGACCAGCTCGATGTCCACCGCCTCGCCCGCCGCCGCGGGCGTGACCGCCAAACCCATCCATAGGACCGACGCCGCAATCCTGCGCCACATGGCTGCCTCCCCTCGCAATCGCACCAAAATCCGCCCCGTATTCAAGACCAAGATCACCGGTCCTGCCAAGGCCGGTCTGTTTCACGCCACCCTCGACAGCCAGTCGAATAGGACGGCAATCGCTGCAGTCCATGATAAACTGGCCTTATGGACGGCCCTGTATGGCATGAAGGCGGATGTTTTTGCGGCGCCCCGCGCTATCGCGTGCGCGGCAAGGCGGATTGGAAGGCCGGCTGCACCTGCAACACCCGCATCAAGATGCACGCCGCCCCCTACGTGGTCTGCGCGGGAGGTTCACCGTGACCGATCTGCCGAAGACCATGCGCGCGGTTCTGCTCACCGGGCATGGCGGCCTCGAAAAGCTGGAGTATCGCGAGGATGTCCCGGTTCCAACGGCTGGCTCGGGCGACGTGCTGGTCCGCGTGCTGGCCAGTTCGGTGAACAATACGGATATCAATACGCGGACCTCGTGGTACTCGGAAGCAGTGCAAAGCGGCCTCACCGAGAAGGGCGCTCAAGAAGGTTTTAAAGACGCCGAGGGTCACTCCGCGGGCTGGTCCGGAGCGTCATTGTCGTTTCCCCGTATCCAAGGTTCCGACATCTGCGGCGAGATCGTGGCGGTCGGCCCTGGCGGTCCGCAGGCGCGGATCGGGGAACGGGTCCTGGTCGATGTCTGGATCAGGGGCGAACAGGACCCTCTGAAATTCGAGCGAGCTGGGTGCATCGGCAGCGAGCGTGACGGTGGCTTTGCGGAGTTCGCCAGCGTCCCGGAGACTTGCGCCCATGCCATCCGTTCGGAGTTGAGCGCCGCGGAATTGGCGTCGTTTCCCTGCGCCTACACGACGGCGGAGAACCTGGTCAGCCGTCCCGCAGTCGGGCCCGGCGACTGGGTCCTGATTTCGGGGGCTTCGGG
>JAPUGG010000144.1 GCA_027292975.1 Alphaproteobacteria bacterium
CTATAGGTTACGGCGCCCTTTGACCGGCCCCCGTCCCCGCCTTAAGATCGCCCCATGACCGATGCCAAGGACTTGGGCCTCACCCAGCTTGGGCGCCCCACCGCCATCCCGGCGAGCCCGGAAGACGCGGTGCTGGAGACCTTCGCCAACCCCAATACGGGCCTGGATTATCTGGTGCGCCTCGCCTGCCCGGAATTCACCTGCCTCTGCCCCATCACCGGGCAGCCCGACTTCGCCCATTTCGTCATCGATTACGTGCCCGACAAATCGTGTATCGAAAGTAAGTCGTTGAAATTGTTCATGGCGTCGTGGCGCAATACCGGCGCCTTCCACGAGGCGACGACGCTGACCATCGCCACCCGGCTGACGGTCGCCATGGCCCCCAAATGGCTGAGGATCTCGGGCTTCTGGTATCCCCGCGGCGGCATCCCCATCGATGTCTACTACCAGAGCGCAAAGCCGCCCGAGGGCGTCCACGTACCCGACCCGGGCGTGGCCCCCTATGGCGGGCGCGGTTAGCGCCCTTTCCGGGTTTGGGCGCGGCGATCAGGAATCCTCGCCCCGATAGACGCAGCCGGCGGTGCAGGTCTCGTGCAGCACCACCTTGGAGAGTTGCGGAAGGGCGGGTTTCAGGCGCTCCCAGATCCAGCGCGCGATGACCTCGCTGGTGGGGTTTTCCAACCCCTCGATCTCATTCAGATAGGAGTGATCCAGTTGCGCCCGTAGCGGCTTGAAAGCCCGGGTCACCTCGGCGAAATCCATCACCCAATCCTCGGGCGCCACCAGGGGCCCGGCGACGTGCAATTCGACGGCGAAGGAATGGCCGTGGAGACGCCGGCATTTATGGCCTTCGGGAAGATTGGGAAGGCGGTGGGCCGCCTCGAAGGTAAAGCGCTTGAAAATTTCCATGTTTCACCTTTGGTCGCCGGGACGGCCAATACTCTATCCGGTCGAATGGCTAAATATTTCCGGAATGCGCATTAGGGCAAGCCAAGATACTTGTGGGTCTGGAGGCTGAGCCGCCAGCCCGGATGGGAGAGGCAGTAATCGATCGCCTTCCGGGTGTTGGGGTCGCGCTCCGGGCCGTCCATGGGCTGAAGGAAGAAATGATCGAAATCGAGCCCGGCGAAGGCTTCGGGCGGCGCGCCCGCCTGGGGATAGACCAGTTTCAGCTCGTCACCCGCCCGCAGCACAAGCGACGTACCCGCCTTGGGGCTGACGCAGATCCAATCGAGGCCCGGCGGCGGCGCCAGGGTGCCGTTGGTTTCCACCGCGATGACGAAGCCCTCCCCATGGAAGGCGTCGATAAGGGCCCCATCGAGCTGCAACAAGGGCTCGCCGCCGGTACACACGATGAACGGCCCGTCCCCGGATTCGCGGTCGGCCGTCCACAGCGTCCGGGCCGCCGCCGCCAGGGCGGCGGCGCTTTTAAAAGCGCCGCCGCCGGGGCCGTCGGTGCCAACGAATTCGGTGTCGCAGAAACCGCACTGGGCTTCCGCGCGATCGGCTTCACGCCCCGACCACAAGTTGCACCCGGCGAACCGGCAGAATACCGCCGCCCGGCCGGTATTCGCCCCTTCCCCCTGGAGGGTGACGTAAAGCTCCTTAACCGCATAAGTCATGATCTTCGGTCCGCTTCCGGTAAGGCGCGGGATCGGTCAGCCCCGCCTCGGCGAAGCCCTTGAGCCGGAGCACGCAGGAATCGCAGGCGCCGCAGGCTTGGCCCGCCGGATCGGGATCATAGCAGCTTCGGGTCAGACCATAATCCACGCCGAGCCGGGTGCCACGGGCGATGATTTCCGCCTTGGTGCTGTCGACCAAAGGGCTGTGGAGGGTGACCGGCAAGGTGCCCTCGACGGCGCCGCGGGTGGCCAGGTTGGCCATGGCCTCGAACGCCGACAGGTATTCGCCCCGGCAATCGGGATAGCCGGAATAATCGCGCGCATTGACGCCGATGAAGATGTCGCCGGTCCCCAACACCTCGGCCCAGGCCAGCGCCATCGACAGGAAGATGGTGTTGCGCGCGGGCACGTAGGTCACCGGAATGCCGACCGCCATATCGGCCTCCGAGCGCCCCTTGGGGACCGGGATGTCGGCGGTCAGGGCGGAACCGCCAAAGGCCCGAAGGTCGATGGGAACCACCACGTGACGCGCCGCCCCCTGGGCCGCTGCCACCTTCCGGGCGGCGGCGATTTCGAGGCCGTGGCGCTGGCCGTAATCGAAGGTCAGCGCGTTGAGTTCGAAGCCATCGGCGCGCACCATGGCGGCGACGGTCGCGGAATCGAGCCCGCCCGAGAGCAGCACCACCGCTGGGCGCGTCATGACGGCCCGGGGCCCGACGAAGGGTCGGCGGGGATCACCTCGGCCAATTCCTGGTCGAGCGCCAGGCTCTTGCGGTAGCGCCGGAACAGGGTGACCCCGATCATGCCGGAGATGAAGAACAAGACGATTCCGGCACTGATCCTCAGACCCGGGTCGAGGTGGATGCCGCTGCCCAGCAGCGCGAAAATCACCGTCTGGGGAATGAACCCGAGACCGCTGCCGGCGATGAACGGCAACGCCTTGACCCCCGATACCCCGGCCGCCAGATTGGTCACCAGGTTGGAGCCCGCCGGCAATAGCCGCACCAAGAGCGCCGTGGAAAACGGATGGTCGTGGAGAAAATAGTCGAGCCGCCGGATGCGGTCGGCAAACAGGCCAAGGACATAGGCACGGCCCACCCATCGCGCGCAATAGAAGGCCAGCGCGCAACCCAGCACCGTGGACCCGAGCGCCAGGGCCGCACCCTCGCCCAAGCCGAAGCCGTAGCCGCCCAGGAAGCTGACCGCCTGACGGGGGAAGCCGAGAGCCGTCATCACCATGCCGGCGGCGAGGAACGCGAGGTGCCCCGCAAGCCCCTTGTCGCGGATCTGCCCATCGATCCAGGTTTCATCCAGCAACCCATACAAACCGCTCACCTTGACCCCGTACCCCAAGCCCATCAGCAAGGCGATCAGGACTACGCCGCGCAAGTAGGGCTTGGCGCGGTTCATCGGTCGGACTTGACCACGGGGCGCTTGGCGCGCCGAAGCAACCAGGCGACGCCGAGCAGGTCGGATAGGCCCACCCACAGGCGGTCGAACAGGCCGTAATTGGACACGCCGCTCCGCCGGGGCCTGTGGTTGACGTCGACACAGCGGACCCCGCCCCCGCCCCTGATGACAAGCGCCGGCAGGTAACGGTGCATATGATCGAAATAGGGAAGGGATAAGAAGGCGTCCCGGCGGATCACCTTGAGCCCGCATCCGGTATCGGTGACGCCGTCGTGGAGCAGCGCCTGGCGGACCGCGTTGGCGATCCTAGAGCTGACGCGCTTGAGCCAAGAGTCCCGGCGGCGGCGGCGGATTCCGGCAATCAGGTGGAGCCCCCCCTCCGCCGCGGCGCCGTCCTTGAGGGCGATCTCGACCAGCGCCGGGATATCGGCGGGGTCGTTCTGCCCATCCCCGTCCAGGGTGACGATCCAGGCCCCCTTGGCGGCATCGACACCGCTGCGGATGGCCGCCGACTGGCCGCAACTGGAAACGTGGGTGACCACGCGGAGCGCCGGGAACCGCGCCCGGGCCTGGTCCAGCTTGGCGGCGGTGTCATCGATGGAGCCGTCGTTCACGTAGACCACCTCGAACGCCGCGCCGCCTTCCATCGCCGCGTGGATTTCCCCCACCAGGGGCAGGACGTTCTCCGATTCGTTGCGGACCGGGACGACGACGGAAAGGATCGGGTCCATAAGCGCTTTCGATTCCCCAAGGGTGTGCTTGGGTTTTATAGAAGCCGGGGATTCTTGTTCAAGGCTAAACTTGCTAGACTGCCGCCTGCGCCTTTCGCCAGAGCACTTTCCGGCCAAATGGAATCAATTTGGCCGGAAAGTGCTCTAACGCCGATCCACCAAGGTTGTCCGTCTCAACGTCTATGACCTTTGACTCCCTCACCGACGGCCCACGCGCCTACCTGATCTTAGCGCTCCTGGCGCTGGCGCTCTATCTGCCCGGCATCAACGTCTTTCCCGTGACCGACCGCGACGAAGCCCGCTTCGCCCAGGCCACCCGCCAGATGGTGGAAAGCGGCGATTATATCAACATCCGCTTCCAGGACAGCCCCCGCAACAAGAAACCGGCGGGCATCCACTGGCTCCAGGCGGGCGCGGTGCTGGGCCCGGGCGGCGGCGACACCGCACCGATCTGGCCCTACAGGCTGCCCTCGGCGCTGGGCGCCATGGCGGCGGTGCTGGCCCTGTTCGCCCTGGCGCGCCCCGCCTTCGGGCGCCAGGTTGCCTTTCTCGGCGCGGTGATCCTGGGCTCGGCGATCCTGACCGTGGTGGAGGCCCATATCGCCAAGACCGACGCCTTCTTGCTGTTCTCGGTGATCGTCGCCCAAGGGGCGTTGATGGGCATCTACCGCTCGGGCCGCGCCGGCGCGCGGGCGTCCCCGGCCCGTGCCATGGTCTTCTGGGGGGCGCTCGGCACGGCGATCCTGATTAAGGGCCCGGTGTTGCCGTTTATCGTGGCGCTCACCCTGGCCGCGCTCGCCATCGCCGACCGATGGGCCGGCATCAGGGCCAACCTCTGGGCCGGGCTGCGCCCATTGCCGGGGCTAGCGCTTGCCGCCGCCATCGCCGCACCCTGGTACATCGCCGTCACCCTCGGCGGCAGCGATTTCGTTTTCGGCGCCGTGACCGAGGACCTTCTGCCGAAACTGCTGGGCGCCCAGGAATCCCACGGCGGGCCGCCGGGGACCTACCTGGCGCTCGCCCCCATCACCTTCTGGCCCGGCGTGTTGCTGCTCCCCTTCGGGCTGATCTGGGCCTGGCGCAACCGGCGGGATCCCGGGCCCCGGTTTTGCCTGGCCTGGCTGATCCCGGCCTGGCTGGCGTTCGAACTGATCCCCACCAAGCTCGCCCATTACGTGCTTCCGCTTTATCCGGCGGCGGCGCTGTTGGCCGCCACGGCCGCCGTCGACGGCCGCGATTGGCTGGCCGCGGCCCTCGACCGCTGGCCGGCGCGCGCCTGGCTCGCACTTTGGTGCCTGGCCGGGCTGGCGCTGGCCGCCCTGGCACCGGCGGCGGCCTATTTCGCCGCCGGTGCCATTCCCCCCCTGGCCTGGGCACCGGCGGCGGCGGGGGGCCTGGTGCTGGTGGCGGGCGTGGCCGGGCACATCAGGCACGATGCTCGGTTGATGGTTTTGGGCCCGGTACCGGCGATGATCCTATTCCTGGGCCTGACCTTCGCCGCCGCCCTGCCGGCGATCCCCGAGCTCTGGCCGAGCGCCGGCGTGCGCGCCCTGGTGGAGGCGCACCGGCCCCCGGGCGGCGCCCCCGTCGCCGCCGCCGGCTTCCATGAGCCGAGCCTAGTTTTCGCGCTGGGGACCGAGACCCTGCTGACCCAGGCCGGCGGTGCGGCGCGGCATCTCGCCCAACGGCCCGGCGCCCTGGCATTGATAGAGGCGCGCCGGGAGGCTAAATTCCGTGCCGCGCTCCGGCGACTGGGGCTCACGGCGGTGGCCCTTGGCACCGTCCGCGGGGTCAACGTCGCCAAGGGCAAGGCGGTATCTTTGACCCTCTACCGCGCGGGACCGGCACGGCCATGAAGCTATTTGCCTATTTGACCGCCACCGGCATTGCCGCCCTGGTCTTCTCGGCCGCGCCGGAACTCGATATCGCCTTCAGCGGTCTTTTCTACCGGGAGGGAGAGGGCTTCTTCGCCTCCCATTGGCCGCCCTTCGATTTGCTCTACGATCTGGTGCCGTGGGTCAGAGGGGCGGTCATCGCCCTGGTGATCGGCTTGGTCCTGGCGCGGGCCCTGGCCGCGTTCCAGCGCGCACACGTTCGCACTTCGGCAATCGCCTATATCACGCTGTCCCTTGCCATCGGTCCCGGGCTCATCACCAACGTCGTGCTGAAGGATAATATGGGTCGGGCGCGGCCTTCGCAGACCATCGAATTCGGGGGCACACGCACCTTCACCCCGGCCTTGGTGCGCGCCGATCAATGCCCCAAGAACTGCTCCTTTGTCTCCGGCCACGCGGCAATGGGGTTTTTCCTGGTGACTTTCGCCTTCCTCATGGCCCCGGGATATCGGCGCCGGGCGGTGTTCGCCGCCACCATCACGCTCGCCACCGCCATCGGCCTAGCGCGGATCGGGCAGGGCGACCACTTCCTGTCCGACGTCGTCTTCGCGGGTCTCATCAATATTGCCGTCGCCTGGGCGCTGTACGCCTGGCTGGCGGCGCGCGACGGTCCCGGGGGCCGATTCTTGGGGCGATGGGATGAACGGTTGGCCGCCAAGGCCGAACCGGGAGCCGTCATCGCCAGCCATCCCCATGCCTTGGCGGCGGTCGCCCTGTTGTCGGTCTTGTCCTACTTGTTTCTCGACCGTCCGGCCATCGACTGGTTTCTCACCTTCGATCGGGACTTTCACCTGCTGGTCAAGGGCATCGCCAAACTGGGGGAGGCGGTCTATTGGTTGGTGCCCTCGGCCCTCGCCTTCACGATCCTCTGGCTTGCCGCCGGGCACCAGCGGTTTGCCGGCGTGGGGGATCGACTCAAGGCCTGGTCCATGCTGCCCTTGTTCGTTTTCTTATCCCTTTCGTTGACTGGGATCGTCGTCAAGACCATGAAGATCTCGTTCGGGCGCATGCGCCCCCTGCATCACATCCGCACCGACGATTACGGGTTTTCCTGGTTCGAATTCGATGCCTCCCTGCAGTCCTTCCCTTCGGGACATGCGGTCACCGCGGCGACGTTGATGGCGGCGCTTTATTTCGTCATGCCCCGCTTCCGGGCCGCCTTCGTCGCGCTCGGTACGGTCATGGTCCTCGGCCGGACGCTGTAAACGGCGCATTATCTGTCCGACGTCCTGGTTGGCGCCACGATGGCCATCTGGATGACGGCAGGGATGCAACGGGTGGTCCTGCGTTCCGGCG
>JAPUGG010000145.1 GCA_027292975.1 Alphaproteobacteria bacterium
ACGGGCGGCGGAGAACGGCGACGCCGACGGACAAAAGGCGATCGGCGATCTCTACTTAAAAGGTTTTTGGGGGAAGAAGGACTACGCCAAGGCGGCGACCTGGTACCGCAAGGCCGCCGGGCAGGGCCACGCCGGGGCCAAGGAGGCGCTTCGCAAGCTTGGGACCAAGGGCCAAGGCAGGCCGCGCCAAGCCGCTCCGTCCGACGCGCCAACCGAGTACCAAAAGGGTCGAGCCGCCTACAAGCGCCGAGACTACGCCGAAGCGGCAAGGCGGTTCCGTGATGCCGCCGAGCAGGGTTACCTCAGGGCCCAGTTCCGCCTTGGCAGCATGTACGCGAACGGCCGGGGCGTCTCTCAGGACTATGCCGAGGCGCTGAAGTGGTATCGCAAGGCGGCGGAGCGAGGCCACGTCTATGCCCAGGCCAATCTCGGTTATATGTACGCGCGAGGCCGTGGCGTGCCGCGGAGTTCAGCCGAAGCGGCAAGGTGGTACCGCAAGGCCGCCCGCCAGGGCTACGCCTGGGCGCAGCGCAATCTCGGCCACATGTACTACAGCGGCCGGGGCGTGCCGCGAGATTACGTGCGGGCCCACCTTTGGTACAACCTCGCCGCTTCAAGGCAGCGGCCGGGAAAGCGCCGCGAAAAGGCGATTCAGAATCGCATCAAGGCTGAAGAAGCCATGACCCCCGCCGAAATCGCTGGAGCCAGACGGCTGGCGCGCGCCGTGGAAGATCATCGCGAGGCGCATGGGCGCTATCCGGACGATGCCGTCATCCAAGCCAAGATGCGGGAGCTGAACCTATTGGCCACCGAGGCGTCCGCTCGGGAAGTGCCGGAGAGCGCCTCCATTCAAGCGGGCGCCGCGGCGCCAATCGAGTCGGCTATGGCGCCCGCGGTTGGCAAAGCGCCCCCTGGTTTTGAGTTCACGACGCCGCCGGTCCCAGCACCAAATATCCGATTCACCGACAGCACTGGCAATGCCCTCAGCCTGGCCGATTTCCGCGGCAAGGTCGTGTTGTTGAACATCTGGGCCACTTGGTGCCCCCCATGTGTTTACGAATTGCCATCACTGGACCGCCTTCAAAAGAAGCTCGGTAAGTTAGGCTTCGAGGTCGTCGCCGTAAGCCAGGACCAAGGTGGCGCGCCCTTGGTCGAGAAGTTTTTCAAGCGCCTCGGCCTACGCCACCTCAGGCAGTACCTCGATCCCGGCCGGCACGCTCGGGCTCGCTTCGGCACAACGACTTTGCCAACATCGATCCTGATCGATGCCAACGGTAACGAGCGTGGCCGCATGGTCCAGGCGGCCGATTGGGACAGCTCGGCGGCGATCAGCTTGATCCGCCAGATCCGCCAAACCCCCGCCGCGGCGCCAATCGAGTCGGCTATGGCGCCCGCAGTTGACGGAGTGTATGGCAGCAACCGGGGAAAAGTGACTTTATCGCAGAGCGGTAGTCAGATTTCGGGAACTTATGCTTGCTGCGGTGGCGGCAAGATCACGGGCACTCGTAGTGGGAACAAAATCGATTACTCCTGGATCCAGTCGAGTGGTTCTGGGAAGGGGGTCCTGACAGTCTCGGAAGACGGCATAGCGCTCAACGGTACTTGGGGTATGGGGGAGTCTGCCACCGGTGGTGGTAGCTGGAACTTAATATTGAAGGCCTACTGGACCAAGGATGCGAACGGCTGCGCCGTCTGGAATGATAACCCCCGGACCAACAAGGCCGTCACTTGGTCGGGTCCGTGCGTGAACGGCAAGGCGCACGGAAAGGGCATCGTGCAATTTTTCAAGGCCGGGAAGCCAAATGGCGACCGCTACGTCGGCGATTACCGCAACGGCAAAGCGCATGGCTGGGGGGACCATACGTGGCCAAATGGCGACCGCTACGTCGGCGATTACCGCAACGACAAACGGCATGGCCGGGGAGTCTACACATTTTCGAGCGGCAACCGCTACGAGGGTGAATTTCGCCACAGTTCTAGACATGGTCAGGGGGTCTTCACCATGGCAAACGGCGATCGCCACGAAGGCGAATTTCGCCACAGGCTTTGGAACGGTACGTTTACCTCTCGCGACGGTCGCCAAAGGAAGATAGTAGATGGCAAGCGGGTGGACTAAGGGACTCTTATGAGCGGTAGGTTGCCTGAGGCGCCGCGTATGGCGATACCCGAGGGCAGTCCTTGATCGCCACCTTGCGTCCGACAGCGATCTCCACGGTGAGATACGTGAATACACCACCTATAAAATTTACTGGCGCCTGTTGAAGACGATAGAAGACGACCCTCACTACGAGAAGGGAAAGGGCCAACTACAGTTTGCGCTCATATGGGTAAGCCATCGGGGGTTGTTGGACGGCCTGTCGCCCCCGGTGTATGGAAAGGAACCCTTTTCCGTACATGCGCGATCTGAGGGTGATTCAGGCCAATTTTCGGATGCGTGGGATCGAGGCCAGACCGGGGTTTATCTGTTTTGTGGTGAGGCAATCATTTTCGGTGGCGAAAAGCTGTTCGACCAGGCCGTCTACGATGCCCGTGGCGCCGTGCTTTAGCGGGCAGGCCGTCGATCGTGGCGGATGGTCGGATCGCCGGCGCCGGCTTGGTAGCAATGGCTTGGCGTCTGTCACGAGAGGGAGCCAAGAGCGATGATCCGGTACGCTCATCGGCAAGGATTGGGGAGGTGAGGGGCCGCTCCCGGTGTCTGGCCGGCCTGATGCTGGCGCTCTCGGCCGCGGCGATGACTCCCGCCATCGGCGCGGAGCCCGCCGGTACGGCTATCGACCATGCGCTGTTCGACGCCAACCATTGCCTGACCGACATCCGGCCGTCAGGTGAGGAAAGCGCGGTGGAGTTCCACTGGGGTTGCGCCAAGATGAGGCTCATCACCATCTCCTGCGTCCTCGACCGCACCGGATATCTCGGTCTCGGCCCGCGTTTCGCCCGGCCGGGCTGGCACTGCAACCATCCCCTGCCGGTGCTGGCGGACGAGACCGGTCGGCGCATCAGCGACGTGACGGTGGGTGATCCGGACGGCCCGGCGGTCTGGGCGGCCTGCGCCGTCGCCGATTTGGGTGATTTCGCTTCGCGCCCGAAGCCTTATCACAAGACCCCCTGCTATCGCGCCATGATCGCGATCGGCAAGGCGGTCAACGGCACCGGCCGCGGCCCCCAAGTTGTGGCGGACGAGCTGCCGCCATAGGGTGGACGGAAATAACGCCGTGCCCCGACCGCGGTCGATGGCGCCGGCGGCACAAAAGAAAAGCCCCGGAGAGGTCCGCCGGGGCTTTCCTATCCCTATCAGCCGGGCTGGTATGAAGGCCTGAGAGGGTGTTGCCCGGCCAGGGACTGAGGTGACTGCTGCTATAAGCCAATAATTGACAGGGATATGCTAATCAATTCTTAAAATAGGCCCTAAAAAACGGGATATTTATAATCATTCTCATTACGATGATTCATCTATACCAGCATGGCCCATAGAGATATTTATTACATTCCGAGTTATACTATGTAACATCTGCCGCATCATCCCCTTGATCGAATTGGAGAAGTTCAGGGCGCGGTCGATCCTCAAGCTTCGGGCAGCCCCGCCTCGAGCAGGGCTTGGTGATAACGGTTCCCCGCCGCCATCCTAGCGCGCCCGCTTCCGCTTCGCCTTTCCCCCGGTACGCTTGCGCTTGACCTTCAGCCCGGCGCGCTTCATCACGCCGTCGAGCCTTTTCGCCACCGCCGCCGTCGCCGGCGCCATCGGCAGGCGGTGCTCGTTCTTCTCCAGTATCCCCATCCGCATCATGATGTATTTGATCGGGATGGGGTTGGTGTCGAAGAACACCGCCTCGTTGAGCTCGGCGAGCTCGAAATGGAGTTCGCGC
>JAPUGG010000146.1 GCA_027292975.1 Alphaproteobacteria bacterium
CGCGGTTCAAGGCGGAGGGGATCCAGGACACCATCGTCTTCTTCGGCTCGGCCCGCATCAATTCACGCGACGACGCGCAAAAAGAGCTCGCCGCCGCCCGGGCCGCAAAACAGGGGATCGCCGCCGCCCGCCGGCGGCTCGCCATGTCGCGCTACTACGAAGACGCCCGTGAGCTCGCCCGCCGCCTGACCCAGTGGTCGAAAGGGCTTTCCGATGCCAAGCGCTTCGTCGTGTGTACCGGCGGCGGGCCCGGCATCATGGAGGCGGCCAACCGGGGGGCGGCGGAAGCCAAGGGCCTCAACATTGGGCTCAATATCGCGCTTCCGTTCGAACAGGTCTGCAACGGGTATTCCACCCGTAGCCTGACCTTCCAGTTCCATTACTTCTTCATGCGCAAGTTCTGGTTCACCTATTTTGCCAAGGCCATGGTGTTCATGCCGGGCGGCTTCGGCACCCTGGACGAGGTGATGGAGGTACTGACCCTGTGCCAGACATTGAAGCTCAAGAAGCGCCTGCCCTTGGTGCTGTTCGGCACCGATTTCTGGCGCAAGGCGGTTGATTTCAATGGCCTGGTCAGGGCGGGGACCATCTCACGCGATGATCTGGACCTCCTTTACAGGACCGATTCCGTCGACAAAGCCTTCGACTTCATCACCAATGAGCTCACCGAATACGCCTTGGCGCACCCGGGCGGCACCCTTGCGCCCTGGCACGACCTCACCGGCGGCGCAGCGCCGGAATGACACCGGGCTGGCCCCCACGACCCAGGATGCAACCCCGCCGCGCCGGCCAACAAAAAGGGCCGGCGCGGGCCGGCCCCAGTTGGGGGGCGGGGGCCGATGCCGGCGCAAACAGCCGCACCGGCCCCCCAGGGAGGCCCCTAGTTAACCGTTCATGATCATCCATCTCCCGCCACGCCGGCGGCAGGCCGTGCCATAGGCGGATTCTGTCCTGCCGTCGATGGTGACGGTGGTTTCATAGTCGCGGCAGTGCTCACCGCCCAGCGAATCGAAGGTTCGCCTCGGCGTCATAGTACCGGAATGGCCGTTGTCGGGATTGACCCAGGATCCCGTCGTGCCCGTGGGCCCGTATTCCAGGGTGTCCTGGGCGGCGCGGGCGGCGTGGATCCGGTCGGCCCGGTCCAGGGATTTACCCACCTCGGAACCCAAAAAGGCGCCCAGCAGGGTCCCCACGCCGATGGCGACGTGGCGGCCGGAGCCGCGGCCGATGGTGGACCCCGCGAGCCCGCCGACCACGGCCCCGATCAGGGTGCCGCCGGTTTGTTTGGGGCCCGCATCGGAGGCGCAGGCCCCAAGGGCAAGCGCCGCCGCGAGGACGACGGCCGGAAAGCCGATTCGCCACCGCCGGGTCGCGGCTAACGGGGGAGGCAGGGTGATGATGTCGGTCATGAGATTATCCTTTGCACAATGGGTTGAGGGAACGCCGCTTAGACGCGCGGGAAGCACCCATGGCGTACCGGCGGCCGTGGCGGACCAGCCGCCTGACGGCCCAATAGCCGAGACGCCGGCCATGGGTTTGGTGATAGCGGTATCCGCGACGGTCGAACCAGGTGGCATGGCGCCACGATGGTTTCTTGAAGCAGACGATCGCACCGCTGCGCACGCCCCTGAGGAACCTCCGGCGGGGGCCATGGCGGGAAATGCGGCCGCCGCGCCGAACGTGGCGAAACTGATAGGTTGCGAGTGAGAAACCGCGGTGCTCGAGCACACCGACCGAACGGGTGTTATGAGCCGCGGCGGGCAGGGCCGAAATCCCGGAAAGGGTAGCGGCACCAAGGGCAAGGAATGCGGCGAGGGTAATCTTCTTCAACATGGGAACCTCCTTTTTTCCCGGCGGCGGCCCGGGCTTGCGCCGGAGCAGCGGCATCCAACGCGGCCAATCTGCCAGAAGCCACCTGAGCCGGGCCTGAACGCGCCGTTCATCGGATGTTCAGGTGGGAACTCCTAGATATCCGGCCCATGTGGAAATTTGTCATGACCGTTTGCCTGGCCCTGGTGATCGCCGCCAACGCGGCCAAGGCATTCGACGACCGCGGCTGGCGCCGGGGCGAGCAGCGGCAATGGGCCCAGGGCGAGTTTGGTTCGCCCTTCGTCGCCCCCAGGGTGCCGCGCCAGCGTTCCAACCCCGGCTGGGGCGGCCGCAACCGTGCGCGGGACGCCTTCAGGCGGGGCGAGATCGTCTCTCTCGACCGCGTGATGAACGTCGTCCAGCGCCGCTACCGCGGCCGGGTGCTGAACGTGCGCCTCGACGGCCGCCGCCTGATTTATCATCTTCGCATGTTGACGCGGCGCGGCCGGGTGTTGAGAATCGCCGTCGACGCCCGCACCGCGGATATCCTTTCCGTCCGGGGCGAACGCCGCCGCCGTTGATTTGCTAGGATAGGACCCATGCGTATCCTTGTGGTGGAAGACGATCCCGGAATCGCCGGGCAGCTTGTCCGGGCGTTGGAAGACGCCAGCTACGCGGTGGACCAGGCCAATGACGGCGAGGAAGGGCATTTTCTCGGCGACACCGAACCCTATGACGCGGTGGTGCTCGACCTCGGCCTGCCGGTGATCGACGGCATCACGGTGCTGGAGCGCTGGCGTTCCGACGGCAGGACCATGCCGGTTCTCATCCTGACCGCGCGCGACCGGTGGCGGGAGAAGGTCGCCGGATTCGACGCCGGCGCCGACGACTACGTCGCCAAGCCCTTCCAGATGGAGGAGTTGCTGGCGCGCCTTAGGGCCTTGATCCGGCGCGCCGCGGGCCACGCCTCGGCGGTGATCGAATGCGGACCGCTGGCCATCGATACCCGCTCCGCCCGGGTCAGCCTCAACGGCGAAGTCGTGAAATTGACCGGCCACGAATACAAACTGATCGTCTATCTGGCCCATGAGAAGGGCCGCGTGGTGTCCCGAACGGAGCTTACGGAACATATCTACGACCAGGATTTCGACCGCGATTCCAACACCATAGAAGTGTTTGTCGGTCGTCTTCGGCGGAAGCTCGGCAACGACGTCATCGTCACCGAACGGGGCCTGGGCTACCGCCTCGCCGACGCCGAAAATCAGCCCGACGATTCCGCCTGAGGCCCATGGTGTTGGGCATCGGCACCCTCACGGCCCGGCTCGTGGCGGCCGCGGTGGTATGGATCGGGGCGGCGCTGGTGGCGGGCGGCTTCCTGTTGGCGGCCTTGTTCGAAGCCCATGTGGAGCGCAGTTTCGATCGGCGCCTGGAAACCCTGCTGGAAGCGCTGGTGGCGGTGACCGATGCCGATAGCGGCGCCAAGGGGGGAATCCGGGTTGTCGGTCCCCAGGGCGACCCCCTCTTCAACCAGCCTTATTCCGGTCTCTACTGGCAAATCAACCAAGGCCGGAAGATCCGCCTGGCCTCGCGCTCGCTCTGGGACAAGACCCTTGCGCTGGAGGATATCCCTGCGGCCGGCACCGCCCGGGGCATCGCGGTGCGCCGCTACCTAGCGGCGGGGCCCCGCGGGCAGCGGCTCAGGGTGATCGAACGCGACATCACCCTTGATGAAGCGGGGCCGGTGTTGCGTTACGCCGTGGCCGGCGATCTCGCCCAGGTGGACGCCGAGTTCCGTCCCTTCATGGTCACCTTGATCTGGTCCCTGAGCGTGCTGGGGATCGGCCTGATCGCCGCCGTCCTGATCCAGGTCTATATCGGATTGAGGCCCCTGGACCGGCTGCGCGAGGCCCTGGGACGGGTCCGTACCGGCCGGGCCGAAAGGCTGGAGGGCGACTTCCCCAGCGAAGTGCGGCCCCTGGTCGACGAAGCCAATCAGTTGCTCGCCCAACTCGGCGAGGTGGTCGCCCGGGCGCGCACCCATGTCGGCAATCTCGCCCATGCGCTGAAGACGCCGCTTTCGGTTCTGGCCAACGAGGCAGACCGGACCGAGGGCCCGCTGGCCGAGGCGGTGTCCCGGGAGACCGCGGCCATGCAGGAGCGCATCGACCGCCACCTGACCCGCGCCCGGACGGCGGCGACGGCAGGGGTGCTGGGGCAACGCGCCGAACTCGCGCCGGTCGTGGAGGGGCTCGCCCGGGCGCTCCGGAAGATGTACCAGGACAAGGGGCTGGCCATCGAGATCAATTGCAACGGCAACGGCGCGCGGGCGGCGCCCGCCTTCCGGGGCGATGGCCATGATCTGGAGGAAATGCTCGGCAATCTGATGGACAATGCCTGCAAATGGGCCACCGCCCGGGTCCGGATCACCGCCGCATCCCCCGCCGGCGGTCGCTTGGCGATCACCGTCGAGGACGACGGCCCCGGGCTCAAGCCCGAACAGCGCAAGGTGGTCCTGGCCCGCGGCAAGCGCCTCGATGAAACCGTCCCCGGTTCCGGACTCGGTCTTGCCATCTGCTCGGAAATCGCCGGGCTGTACGGCGGTGGGCTATCGCTCGACGCCGCCGCCCTCGGTGGTCTCGAAGCCACCCTCGAGCTGCCCCGAGCAGAGGGTTAGAGCACTTCCGGGCCAAATTGAACCATTTGGCCCGGAAATGCTCTAGGGCCAGCAGGCGCGCCCGGCGAAACCTATTCGATCTTGCTTCGGCCAAGAAGGGACAACGTCATGTTCCTCCCCAGCCTTAATACGCCGTAGACAATTTGGGCCAGGGCGGGCGTCTTGAAAAGAAGCCGCATGAGGCGTTGAAGAAAGGCGTCGGGGCGGGAGATTTGGGTCAATATGGTCATCGCCTGGTCACCGTGGTACACGGCGGTGCCGTAGAGGACGATCATTCCGTCATTGATTTCCATCCCCTGGGAACGATACAGCGCAACGCGCTCGGGCACGTCGCGCGCGTCGGTCAAGACCACCTCCGGGAATGCCTCCTTGAGGCGGCAATACGTCACGTAGGACCGGCAGAACGGGCATTCGCCGTCGTAAACGACTTCAAGGTTTGAATTTTGCGTCACCGCGATTGGTCTCCGGAAGAAGGCGCACGGAAATTGATGGCCGGCATGCGCACCCTAAAAATAATAATCATTATTAGTATCTCTCGGGGCATATTAGGTGATCTTTACTTGTGAGACCATGAACGTTGCGAAGACCGATGGCATTCTTTTGTTAACAAAAACGAAATGCAATTTCGGATTAAATCATTATTATTGTCCTGGAATTTCGGGCACGAGGGGCCCCCAGATGAAGCGCAAGGGTTATCGAGACCGCACCGTCATCTTTGCAACGATGGCCCTCGCCTATGTATTCCTGGCCAACAGCCTTGGCCCCTTGGGTAAGAATAGATTCGAGATATTCCCCTTTTTCAATTGGAATCTGTTCACCAACGCCACCAAGGAAACACGATTTGATTACGCGATCTACATCGAGAAACTCAACGGCCTTTCTCTCCCCACGCCGACCTTGGTCTACCGGCTCAAAGGCAAATTCAGGGCGATCGGCGATGGCATCAATCTACGCAAAGCCACGCTGACGCTGGCATTCGCCACCTTAGAGAATGATGCCGAGAAGGCCCAAAAAGTCAGGACCATGATCGAACGCACTTACCTCACGGGCCCGGAACAATTCAGTTACAGCGTCAGGCTGATCACATACAAGCCCTTGGAGCGTTACCGGAACGGCAAGGTTTCGCCCGTGGAAATCCTCGGTCAATTCGAAATGCGAAAATAAATTGGAACGCATCCTCAGAACCCTTCGGCGGACCATCAGGCCGAATTACGCGCAGCCGAACGATCAGTTCAGGTGCGTCGAGCATTTTTACGGCAATTGCGCCTGGATCATCAGGTTTTTTTACATGGTCAGCCTGATCTTCTCCTACAACTTTATCGGCAATTTCTCGCATAGGAACGCCTCGTCGGCGGATTTTCTGTGGCCGGTAGCATGGCTTGAAATCGGTGCTTTCGAGGGCCTGTTCATGGCCGTTCCGATCATTATGTTCCTCGTCAACTGCGCGGTCGTCATTAAATACGAACTACGCATCCTCAGAATCCTGTTTTCATTGTTCTGTCTGTTCGTTGCCGCCATAGACAACAGCTTCGGCGCCATAAATCACGGTTGGCACATTTGGTTCTGGATCTCTTTCCTATTGATCTTCCTGCCGGCCCGCGGGGCCATGGGGGAGCGCGGGTATAAACTCGCGACCCTGTCGATCATCGTCTATGTGCAGGCGATGATCCTGCTGTTCTATTCCATGGCCGGGTCCTTGAAGCTGGTCGCCGGGCTGAAATCCCTGGTCGCTGGAGAGATGGGGAACTTCTCGGTTCTCGGATTCTCATCGTTGCTCGCCGACCGCATGGTGCAAGGACGGGGTTCGACCATCCTTGGCGGGTTTTTCGTGGACAACCCATATTTCGGGTTTCCCATCTTCGTCGCCATGATCTTGGTCCAGGCCTTTTCCCTTCCCGTCGCCTTGTTCCCCCGGCTGCACCGCGCCTGGGGCCTCGCCTTGGTCGGCTTTCATCTGGGCACCGGGCTTCTCATGGATATCTACTTCGCCACCCACATTCTCTGGCTGGCGCTGTTTCTGGTTTGCTCGCCGTTCAGGATCGACCGGGGAAGCTGGCGCGGCATCGATCGCAATTGGTTTGAGTGATGACTTTCGCCGCCGGCCGCGGGGCGGCAATACCCCGCCGCCGCGATCGGGGGAACCGGGCGCCCAAGAAAGGCCGCGGGGGAGGGGAGAGGGGAACATAGGGATGGTGCCGCCTGTAGGACTCGAACCTACGACCCCCGCATTACGAATGCGTTTTTCCGCTATTTCGCCGTGAACCACAGTGAACGTCAGTGTTCTAACTTACTCATGTAATTCAACTTGTTATGTGGCGATCATTGTTTTAGCTTGTTCACGCCAATTCACCGCTTTACACTCGGATTGCACTTACAGTGCACTTACGGGCTCGCCGGTGCCCTGCACTTATGGGGGAAAAAAGGTCATGCGTTCGAACATCACCAATACCCTTGTAACCAAACTTAAGCCCGATATCAAACCCTATGAGGTACGTGACCTGCGTCTCAAAGGCCTTCTGCTGCGCGTACAGCCGAGCGGTGTCATGACCTGGTACATCGAGTATGGCCGCGGCAAACGGGCAAGCCTGGGCCGTGCTGACGCTATCACGGCAACAAAGGCGCGTGAGGAGGCCAAACTGATCCTGGGAGAGGCGTACCAGGGGCGCGACCCCATGGCCGCGAGCCGTAAGGCCAAGGCTCATAGTTATCGCGAGTTTATCGACAAGGACTATGGACCATGGGCTCGCGAGCACTTGCGCTCAGGCGATGGCACCGCGAAACGATTGTTGTCGAGTTTTCCCGATCTCCATCAAAAAAAGCTCGGTGAAATCACCCCTTGGCTGATCGATAAGTGGCGTAGTGCCTGCCTCAAGGCGGGCAAAAAGCCGGCGACCATCAACCGGGACCTCGCTTCTCTTAAATCCGCCCTCAACCGGGCGGTGACCTGGAGTATGCTCGACGAAAATCCCATCCGAGTTGTGAAGCGTTCCAAGGTCGATGCGGCACCCAGCGTACGCTTCCTTTCCAAGGATGAGGAACAGGCCCTTCGTGTAGCCCTGTCAACCAGGGAAGAGCGAATACGGATCGAGCGCGATTCTGCCAATGCCTGGCGGATGGAACGAGGCCACCCACCGCTGCCCGACCTCAGGCCTATGGCGTTCGCCGACCACCTCAAACCAATGGTGCTGCTCTCTCTCAATACCGGTCTGCGCAGGGGGGAGCTGTTCGGACTTGCCTGGGCCGATGTCGATATGGACAACGCGAACCTGACGGTCCAGGGGTTGGGAGCAAAAAGCGGACGGACACGGCACATACCCCTCAATTCCGAGGCGCTCGACACCTTGCGTGGTTGGAAAGAGCAATGCGGCAACTCACAGGGGCTGATTTTCATCTCACCTAAGGGAAAGCGTTTCGACAACGTCCGCAATTCTTGGGGGAAGGTTCTCAAGGACGCCGGCATAGACAAGTTCCGTTGGCATGACATCCGCCACACCTTCGCATCGAACCTGGTGATGGCCGGGGTTGATCTCAACACCGTACGTGAACTTCTCGGGCACTCGGACTACCAGATGACTTTGCGATATGCGCACCTGGCGCCGCAGCACAAAGCCGATGCGGTAGCGCGATTGGTCGGGGGTTAGA
>JAPUGG010000147.1 GCA_027292975.1 Alphaproteobacteria bacterium
GGCACCCGCACCGACCGGGAGGCGGCCCGGGGCAAGCAAACGGGGCGTACCCAGGAAATCCAGCGCCTGATCGGCCGGGCGCTCCGCGCGGTTACCGACCTCGAGGCCTTGGGCGAACGCCAGGTCAAGATCGATTGCGACGTGCTGCTGGCCGACGGCGGCACCCGCACCGCCGCCATCACCGGGTCCTGGGTGGCGCTCCACCAAGCCTTCGCCGGACTGGTGGAGAAGAAGCTGGTCGCCAAAAACCCTCTGACCGGGCAGATCGCCGCGGTTTCCTGCGGATTGGTCGAGGGCAAGGCGGTGTTGGACCTCGATTACGCCGAGGACAGCGCCGCCCAGGTGGACACCAATTTCGTGCTGACCGCCGAGGGTCAATTCGTGGAGATCCAGGGCACCGCCGAACAACACCCCTTCTCCCAGCAGGAATTCGATTCCATGCTGGCTCTGGCGCGCAAGGGGATCGCCGAACTGGCGGCGCTTCAGCGCGCGGCGTTGGGCCTCCCCGCGCCGTCGGCTGATTGAGGGTGATGGCGCGCCGGCTCACCAGCGGGGCGTTGGTCGTCGCCTCCCATAATGCGGGCAAGGTGGGCGAAATCGGCGCCCTGATCGCGCCCTTGGGGTTGGAGGTGCTGGGCGCGGCAAACCTCGGCCTGGCCGAGCCAGAGGAAACCGGCAATGATTTCATCGCCAACGCGGAGCTCAAGGCGCGGGCCGCCGCCAGGGAAGCGAACCTGGTGGCGCTGGCCGACGATTCCGGCCTCGAAGTGGCCGCTCTGTCTGGCGCGCCCGGCATCCGCTCCGCCCGCTGGGCGGGGAAGGCGCGTGATTTCACCTCGGCCATGGGGCGCGTGCACCAGGAAATGACGGCGTCGAACAACCCCGATACGCGCGCCCGCTTCGTCTGCGCGCTGGCGCTTTGCTGGCCCGACGGCCATTTAGAGACCGTGCAAGGGGAAGTGGCCGGTCGCATCACCTGGCCGCCCCGGGGGGAGCGGGGATTCGGCTATGATCCCATGTTCACGGCTCGGGGCGAGAGCTTGACCTTCGCAGAGATGGAGCCCGCCGCCAAGCACGCCATCAGCCACCGGGCCGACGCCTTCGCCAAGCTGGTGGCGCGCTGCCTGGGGCCGGCCTGAGCCATGGCGGCGCCCGAGGCGCTCACGACCAATCTGCCCGCGCCGGGGCCCGCGCCGGAAGCTCAGGCCAGGCCACTGGCGCTCTACGTGCACTGGCCCTTCTGCGCCTCCAAATGCCCGTACTGCGATTTCAACTCCCACGTGGCGGATAGCATCGACCAGGGAGCCTGGCTGAGGGCCTATCTCGAGGAGATCGATGCTTGGGCGCCGGCCCTGGCCGGACGCCGGTTGACATCCATCTTTTTCGGCGGCGGCACGCCGTCGCTGATGGACCCCGACACCGCGGCCGCGGTGATCGCCCGGGCGCGCCGGATCTGGCCGGCCGCCGGAGACGATGCCCTAGAGATCACCCTTGAAGCCAATCCCAATTCGACCGAGGCGGCGCGCTTCAAAGCCTTCCGCGCGGCCGGAATCAACCGGCTGTCTCTCGGAATCCAGGCGCTCGACGAACCCGCCCTCGCCTTCCTCGGCCGCACCCATTCCGCCGCCGAGGCGCTGGCGGCGCTCACCCGCGCCAAGGCGCATTTCCCGCGCGTCAACGCCGACATGATCTATGCCCGCCCCGGCCAGACCATCGCCGCCTGGCAAGAGGAGCTAAAGCGCCTGATGGGCGAGGGCCTTGGCCACCTGTCGCTTTATCAGCTCACCATCGAACGCGGCACGCCGTTCTTTTCCGCCCATCGGCGGGGCGACTTCACGCTGCCCAGCGACGACGACCAGGCCTGGCTCTACCTTGCGACCGGCGAGGTCCTGGCCCGGGCCGGGCTCTCGGCTTACGAGGTATCCAACTACGCGCGGGCGGGCGAGGAATGCCGCCACAACCTCACTTATTGGCGCTATGGCGACTTCCTCGGAATCGGTCCCGGCGCCCACGGACGCCTGATCCTCCGGGAATTTGCCCTGGCCACGGAAAACTACCGCGCGCCGGCCGATTGGCTCAAGGCGGTGGGTGAGTGCGGCCGGGGCGTCAAGGCGGAGTTACCCCTCACGGCAATGGTGCGCGCCCAAGAGATGGTGATCATGGGGCTTCGCCTCGAGGTTGGCATCTCTGCGCTCGATTTCCGGGCCGTGACCGGTGGCGACTTCGCCGATTACCTGGACCGGGCGGCGATGGCGCGTCTCACCCAAGGGGGATACTTAAGCCGCGAGCGCGGACGGCTCAAAGCCACGTCGGAGGGCCGCCTGCGCCTCGACGCGGTGATCGCATCATTGCTGGGAACGGCCCACGGCGGATAGTGCCAAGGTGTACTAGTTGCCCATCCTTTGGAAGGTCAGGGGGGCCGGTGAAACCACCACGAAGCGCCGCTCACGCACCTCCATCACCGCGAAACCGCGCTCCACTAGCCCCGACGGCAACAACCGGAAGATGCCGTCGGCCCCGGCGAAACCGTTAGCCGCGGTCAGCGCGTGGCGGGTAAAGACCTGCCCCGGCGCAGCTGACGGCGGCGGGACCGGGGTGGGCCGGGCGGCCGCACCCGCCACCCGCGCCACCGGTGCCGCGGCCGGGTCCGGCGGCCGGGCGATGACCGCGGCAAGCGAGGTGGCGTCATAGGCCAGCGAGGCGACCGGCGGGGCGGGGCTGCCGAAGGCTTTTTTGTAAGCCGTCTCGAAACCCTGGCGGGCGGCCGGCGACGGGGCGATGAACCAACCGCCGTAGAGCGCCGGTTCGGTGGCGAGAATCGGGTCGTTCCATTCAACGGTTCCCAGCACCCGCACCTTGCGCGGGTCGATGTCGTAGAACCGCAGCAACGGCGCCAGGGCCCGCAGGCTGGCGCCGCCCTGGGGCAGGAACACGCCGTCGAAATCCACCCCGCCCAGGGTGTCGAATTTCTCCAGGCGCTTGAGCGCGCGCTTGGACGCTTCATCGCTTTCGGCCTTGAGCTCCTTGCGCCGGGCAAGGAGAACCCCGCGCCGCGCGTCGTAATTGGCTAGTCGCTTGATCACCGGGGCAAGGGCTTCGGTCGATTGCCCCCGATAACGGGCCACGGTCTTCAGATCCAGGCCGAGAACCGGGATCAGGCTGCGCAGAATCTGCTCGACCCTGTCGCCATAGGGGCCATCGGGGACCAGCCCGACGAGACGCTTCAACCCCCGGTCCCTGGCATAGGTCATGACCCGCCTGATCTGCGTTTCCGGCATAAAGCCCATGACATAGACGCCGTTGCCGGCGACCGCCCGGTCATTGGAAAACGACACGACCTGGACACCGCCGGCCTGGGCGATGGGCGCGACGGCGGCCACCGATGGGGCGAACACCGGGCCCAGGATCAAGCGCGCCCCACGGTCGAGCGCCCGGCGGGCGGCGGCGGCGGCGCCCTCGGCGGTGCCTTGGGTGTCCACCGGCAGTAATGCAAATCCTTGGCCGGCGACCTCGAACAGGGCTAATTGGGCGGCGTTCAGCAGGCTTTTTCCGAGCTCGGCGTGGGGTCCCGACAGGGGCAGCAGCAGGCCCACCCTGATCACCGGTTCGACCCCGGGCGGCGGGATCAGGACGATGCGCCCCGCCTCCGGCCCCGGCCCCGGTGGTGTCGCCTGGGGCGGCAGCGCCGCGAGATCCGACGACGGTGTTGTCGCATTAGCGGCGGCGGGTGCGGGCGCGGTGGTCCGCGCCTGGGGCACGGCCGGGGGAGGCGGTTTGGCCGGCCTCACGGGTGCTCCCGCCTGGGCGCCGCCGATTTTTTTGGGCGGGGCCGTAACCGGTTCCATGGCGACCCGCTCCTGGTCCGGAAGGATCATCCTGCGCACCTGCTCCATGGTCTGGCAGCCGCCGAGCGCCAGGGCCAGGGCCAGCGCCCCGAGGGCGGCAGGGCAACGGCGGCGTCTCTCTCCTTCAGAACTGGGGCGCAAGGGGCTATCCTCGAAGCTTGCGGGTGGCGGAGCCGGCCCCCGGAGCGTAACCAGCGCGGCAACCCAAGTAAACTCCCTGGGGGTGGACATTGGACGGCAATGATGGCGAAAACCGGGCGCTTGAGCCCGGGCTCTACCTGGTGGCGACGCCCATTGGCAATCTCCGCGACATTACCTTGCGCGCGCTGGACGCGCTGGCCGCCGCCGATGTGATCGCCTGCGAAGACAGCCGGGTGACGGCCAAGCTGCTGGCCGCCCACGCCATCGCCACGCCCATGACCCCTTATCACGAGCATAACGCGGCCCGCGCCCGGCCCAGGCTGATCCGCCGCCTCAAAGATGGCGGCCGGGTGGCCCTAGTGTCGGACGCCGGCACGCCGCTCATATCGGATCCGGGATTCAAGCTGGTCGCCGCCTGCCGCGAGTTCGGCATCCCGGTCACCGTCCTTCCCGGCGCCTCGGCCCCGCTTGCCGCTTTGGTGCTTTCGGGACTGCCCAGCGACCGCTTCCTGTTCGCGGGCTTCCTGCCGGCGAAACCTAAGGCCCGGCGCGACCGGTTGGCGGCGCTGGCCGAAGTAGACGCGACATTGGTGCTGTTCGAATCCGGCCGCCGCTTGGCCGCCATGCTGGTCGATGCGGCGGAGGCCCTGGGGTCCAGGCCCGCGGTGGTGTGCCGCGAGCTCACCAAGCTGTACGAGGAGGTGGTGCCCGGCGATCTCAAAACCCTTGCCGGGCGCTATGGCAACGAAGGCCCGCCCAAGGGTGAGATGGTCATCGTCATCGGGCCGCCGGCGGGCGGGCGGGAGCGCGTCAGCGACGCGGCCCTCGATCGCCAATTGCGGGCGGCGCTGGCCGGAGACAGCCTGCGCGATGCGGTGGCCGCCGTCACCCAAGCCACCGGTTTGCCCCGGCGTCGGGTCTATGCGCGGGCGCTCAGGCTTTGCGCCGAGGCCCGATGACCGGCCGGGGCGGTGATAGCGGCCGGCGCAGACAGGCGCTCGGGCGCGGCCGGCGGGCCGAGGCGCTGGCCGCGCTGTTCCTGGCATGCAAGGGATACAGGATCGTCAAGCGGTCCTACCGCACCCGGGCGGGCGAGATCGACATCGTCGCCGAACGGGGCAAGACCCTGGCCATGGTCGAGGTCAAATACCGGCCCCGGAAGGCCCTGGCCGCCTGGTCCATCACCCCCGCCCAACGCCGGCGGATCGAGCTTTGCGCGCGTGGGTTCATCGCCGCTCATCCGCGCTATGCTTCTCACCACATCCGTTTCGATGCGGTGCTGATGGCGCCCTGGCGCCGGCCCACCCACCTGAGGGATGCCTGGCGCAGCTGACAGCGCCGCGCTGGACGCGGGCTGGACAACGGCCGAGAGTTGTGAATCAATGGACCGGGGCCAACCGTGCCATGTCAAACATTCAACGGGGCTGGATCCATGATTACGACGCATCCGAAACCCTCTGCCGACCAGGGGATGACCGGCAAAGGCCATTGCACGCGCCCGGGAATCCGTTCCTTTCGCCGCCTCCGCCTGGCCGCCGCCCTTTTCCTTGCCCTCGGGGCGGGCGGCCTCACCGGGGCGTGTGTCACCTCCGCGGTGGTGGGCGTCGGCGCGTCGGGCGCCGTAGCGGCGTCGGAAGAGCGTGGGCTCGGCGGCGCGCTGCGTGATAAGCGCATCAAGGCGGTGATCAACTATCACCTGCTCGACGTCGATCCTAAACTGTTGAGGGGATTGTCCACCGCGGTCTACGAGGGCCGCGTGCTGCTCACCGGCATCGCCGCCACCACCGCCAAGCGCGACGCCGCGGTGCGCATCGCCTGGCAGGCCGAGGGCGTCAAGGAGGTGATCAACGAGATCATCGTCGATGCCAAGGGCGCAAGCGGCAGCTTCGCCCGGGACACCTGGATAACCGCCAAGCTGCGGACCAAGCTGTTGTTCGAAACGGATATCGTCGGCATCAACTATTCCATCGATACCGTTCGCGGCACGGTGCATCTGTTGGGCGTCGCCCAAGACCGCGAGGAGCTCGACCTGGTGCTTATCTACGCGCGGAATCTCACCTATGTCCGCAACGTGGTGAACCACGTCATCCTCAAGACCGACCCGAGGCGCCAGGCCAACCAAGCCAAGAAGTGACCCGCGTCTGCGGCTCGTGCATTTTCCCGCCAAATTGAACCATTCGACCGGAAAATGCTCTAGGCTTGGCCGATAGATTTCGGTGAATTCACCAAGGGCCCCTGCCCATGAGCCTTGCCGTCGCCTTCCAGATGGACCCCATCGAGCGCATCGACGTTGCCGCCGATTCCACTTATGTGCTGGCCGTCGAGGCAAGTGCCCGCGGCCATGCGCTCTATCATTACCTGCCCCAGGACATGACCCTGGCCGGCGGCCGGGTAGTGGCCCGGGCCCGGCGCTTCGAGGCCCGGCCCGACAACGACTGCCCGTTCACCATGGGCGCCGAGGAACTCATCGACCTGGCGACGCTGGACGTGGTGATGATGCGCCAGGACCCGCCCTTCGACATGGCCTATATCACGGCCACCCACCTGTTGGAGCACATCCACCCCGACACCCTGGTGGTCAACGATCCGGTCCAGGTGCGCAATGCGCCGGAGAAGCTCTTCGTCACCCATTTCGCCGAGCTGATGCCGCCCACCCTGATCACCACCGACCGGGCCCAGGTGGTCGCCTTCCGTGCCGAGCACGGCGACATCATCATCAAGCCGTTGTTCGGCAACGGCGGCGCCGGGGTGTTTCACCTGGCCCCCGGGGACGAGAACCTGAACGTGCTGCTGGAACTCTATACCGAGCTCTACCGCGAGCCCATGGTCGTGCAGCGCTACCTGCCCGAAGTGCGCGCCGGCGACAAGCGCGTCATCCTGATCGACGGCCTGGCGGCGGGCGCCCTCAACCGGGTGCCGGCGGCGGGCGAGGCCCGGGCCAACCTCCATGTGGGCGCGCGGGCGGAGCCGGCCGAGCTCACGCCCCGCGACCTTGAGATCTGCGAGGCCATCGGCCCGACCCTCAGCGAGCGCGGCCTGGTCTTCGTCGGCATCGACGTGATCGGCGATTTTCTCACCGAGATCAACGTCACCTCGCCCACCGGCATCCAGGAAATCAACCGCTTCGACGGGGTGCGATTGGAAAGCCAAATCTGGGACGCCGTGGAGGCCCGCGTGCAGGCGCGCCACCGCGAACCACCGGCTTGAGAGCGCCCGATAACGGTATTTGCCATCGTTTTTAGGATTTGGGAGAACGCCCGTGCCGATCCTGACCGCCGCTTACGCCGCGATTCTCGGTTTGTTGCTGGTCGCCTTGAGCGCCCGTGTCATCCAGCTCCGCTACATTCACCAGGTGGCCACGGGTGACGGCGGCAACGTGCGGCTGGCGCGCGCCATCAGGGGCCAGGGCAACTTCGCCGAATACGTTCCCCTGGCGCTCATCCTGGTCCTCTGTCTGGAGCTATTAGGCCAACCGACCTGGCTGATCCACGGCGCCGCCATGGCGTTGCTCGCGGGCCGGATCGCCCATGGCATTTGCTTCGCCTGGTGCGAGAGCGCCCCGCGTCTGCGCCAGGCCGGGGTGATTCTAACCTTCGCGGCGCTCGTCATCGGCGCGTTGGGAAATCTAGCCGCCGTCTTTTCGGGGGCCCTTTAGGACCAAGCCGCCACCTGGGCCCGTGACGCCGAGGAGCCCCTCGACTCTTAGGTCCCGAGCGGCTACACTGAGCAGAACAAAACACAAACATCGAGGGGCGGGGGGCGCATGGTCGCGCGGGTCAACACGGTTGCCTTCCAGGGGGTCGACGTCATCGACGTCGACGTCCAGGTGCAGATCAGCGCCGGCCTGCCGGCCTTTTCGGTGGTCGGGCTGGCCGACAAGGCGGTGGCCGAATCCCGCGAACGGGTCCGCGGTGCGCTCAATGCCCTGGGGCTCGCCCTGCCGCCCAAGCGCATCACCGTCAATCTGGCGCCCGCCGACCTGGCCAAGGAGGGCAGCCATTTCGACCTGCCCATCGCCCTGGGCCTGCTCGCCGCCATGGAGGTGCTGCCCGCCGAGGAGATCGCGAACTTCATCGCCATGGGCGAGTTGGCCTTGGACGGCCGCATCACCGCCGTCGCCGGCGCCCTGCCATCGGCCATCCATGCCGAGTCCCGCCAGATGGGCCTGATCTGCCCCGAGGCCGGGGGCGGCGAGGCGGCCTGGGTCAAGGGGCTGGAGGTGCTGGCCCCGGGCGCGCTCTTAAACCTGATCAACCATTTCAAGGGCAGCCAGATGCTGGCGATCCCCAAGCCTTTGGTCGAGGCGGACGGGCCGCGGCCGCCCGACCTCGCCGACATCAAGGGCCAGGAAAGCGCCAAGCGGGCGCTGGAGGTGGCGGCGGCGGGCGGGCACAACCTGTTGATGACGGGGCCGCCGGGCGCCGGAAAGTCCATGCTGGCCGCCCGCCTGCCGGGCATCCTGCCGCCGCTCGCCCCGGCCGAGGCGCTCGAGGTCTCGATGATCCACAGCCTCGCCGGCACCCTTGCCGAGGGCCGCATCCTGCGCCACCGCCCGTTCCGCGACCCCCACCATTCGGCGTCGCTGGCCGCGCTCATCGGCGGCGGCCCGCGGGCTAAGCCCGGCGAGGTGTCGCTCGCCCATCTCGGCGTTCTGTTCCTCGACGAATTGCCGGAATTCGCCCGCCCCGCCTTGGAGGCCCTGCGCCAGCCCATCGAGACCGGGCGCGCGGTGGTGGCGCGGGCGGCGGCCCACGTCACCTGGCCGGCGCGCTTCCAGCTTGTCGCCGCCATGAACCCCTGCCGCTGCGGCTATCTGGGGGACTCAGGCCTCGCCTGCAACCGGGCGCCGCGCTGCGCCGCGGAATACCAAGGCAAGATCTCGGGCCCGCTCTATGACCGCATGGACCTTCACGTGGAGGTGCCGGCGGTCGATGTCGCCGATCTCGGCCTGCCGCCGGCGGCGGAATCCTCGGCCCTGGTCGCCAAGCGCGTCGCGGCGGCGCGGGAAATCCAGGCCCGGCGCCTGGACGCCGAGGCGCCCGGCCAGGGCCTCCGCACCAACGCGCAAGCCGACGGTCAATTGCTCGAGCGCATCGCCGCGCCCGACCATGGGGGAAAGGCGCTTCTCATGGAGGCGGCGGAGAAGATGCGCCTGACCGCGCGCGGCTACCACCGGGTGCTCCGGGTGGCGCGGACGCTCGCCGACCTGGAAGGGGTTGACGGCGTCAAGCGCATCCACATCGCCGAGGCGGTCGCCACCCGCCGCCCGGCCATGGCGCGGTGAGGGGGAGGGCGCCGATAACCATGACAATTCCGAAATCAACCGCTTCTTTGGAAACCAAACAATCAAGGCGGTCGGGCTGGGATTCCAGGGCGCGCGCCTACCATAAATACCAGGGCAAGGTCTCGGCGCAGGCCGTGGGGCCGTTATTGGATGCGGTCGGCATCGCCGCCGGCGGCGCAAGCGCTGGGCAGCGCGTTCTCGACGTGGCCACGGGACCGGGTTACGCGGCCGGCGAGGCCGCCCGGCGCGGCGCAAGGGTGATGGGCTTGGATTTCGCCCCAGCCATGGTGGCGCTGGCGTCACGGAACTTTCCCGAAGTGGCGTTTCTGGAAGGCGACGGCGATCATTTGCCCTTTGCCGATGACGCTTTCGATGCGGTGATCTGTTGTTTCGGCATGCCGCAGATGGCACTCCCGGAGCGCGTCATCGCCGAGGCCCATCGTGTGCTGTCGCCCGGTGGGCGTTATGGTTTTACACTGCGGGCAGGGAAGGCGAGAGATCCCAACAAACAGATGGTGTACGCCGCGGTACAGGCCCATGGCAAAGCCGATGTGGCCTTGCCGCCCGCCGGTTCCGATAGCGGCCTGCGCGATCCCGCCAAATATGAGGCCCTGCTGGCCGCTGCCGGGTTCACCGGGATCGAGATTTCCGAGGTGCCCGTGGTGTGGCGGCCCCAGACCGAACAGGAAATCCTGGACACGGTCTATAATGGCAGCCGGTCATCAAGGCTTTTGGAACGGGAAAATCCCCAAGCCCGGGAAAAGATCGACCGGGCCATCCTGGAATTTGCCGCCCGGTTCAAGGTCGTAGAGGGTTTTAAGATTCCTCGTCTCGCCTTGTTGTTGGCGGCAAGGAAAACCTGAATTCAGATGAGCGCGCGCGGTGAGGGCCGGGCCCCGTGGCCGGCGGCCGGCCCTGGCGGCAGCAGGAGAGGCGGTCGCAAGATCCTCGCCCATGGGCTATCATCGAACGAAAATCGTGACCCCTGAAACACGCATCCGCCCGGGGAGGCTGCCATGCCCACCAAGATCAACCATCTCGCCATCATCAGCGACAGCTATGCGCTCGAGGGGAAATTCTATCAATCGGTGTTCGGCACCAAAGTGTCGCCGGACTCGCCGCCCGACGGCCCGGTCTGTTTCTCCGATGGCTATGTCGGGTTCAACATCAACGCGAGAAAGTCGGGCCGCCCCGCCGGGTTCGACCATTTCGGCTTCGACGTGGAGGATATCGATCTCACCATCGAGCGGATCGCCAAGTTCGATCCCGAACTGTTGGTCTTGAAAAGGCCGGGCAGCCGGCAATATGCCGGTTACAGCGGCCACGATCCCGACGGCAACAATTTCGACCTGTCGCAAATCGATTTAGAGAACCGCCGCGACATCTATGCCGAGGGCGAGTGGAGCGCCCAACGCACCGTCGATCACTTCGCGCTGCGCACCCTGCATCCGGAACGGGTGGCGGCATTCTACGCCGATGTCCTGGGGCTCAGCCCCACCAACCGGCCGGCCGACGATAAAAACCATTACCTGACCGACGGGCGGATCACCATGGTCATCATGCCGTGGCAGATCACCGATTTCGCGGGCACCGGCATCACCCGCCCGGGTCTCGACCATATCGGCTTCAAGGTCGAAAGCATCGACGCGGTCAGACAAGACATCGAGCGGATCTCGGGGAGCAACCCCCATCTGGCGCCGCGCGCCTTCGGCGTCGGCAAGGAAAGCAAGGTGCGCTTAGAGCTGGCCAAGGCGTGCTGCCCGATCGGCACCTATCACCTGGCCGATCCCGACGGCGTCCTGATCGACCTCTGCGAGGCCTGAGGCGCCCTTATGGCCGCCCGCGGCCGGTGAAACCCCGATCCCCCGCCCCTCACCCGCTGACCATGGGCCCGACCGGGGCGCCGCCGAAGATATGGACGTGGTAGTGGGGCACTTCCTGGCCGCCATGGGGCCCGGTGTTGGCAAGTAGCCGGTAGCCCGTCTCGGCAATACCTAA
>JAPUGG010000148.1 GCA_027292975.1 Alphaproteobacteria bacterium
TAGAGCCCCTTGTGCTTCGCGGGACCCTCGGCGGTGGCCGCCGTCCCAACCATGGCCGCTAGGGCAACACCGGCCAATCCGGCAATAAAATTACGGGTTTTCATGGATTTATCCCCTCGCTGACGACCGCCGTGTCCGCCCTATTCGCACGCACTCAGGCCGAATTTCCGCGCGAACCTAACACAAAGCGTTAAACCAGTCATCATTTGCGAAATCAAGTTGACCGCCGCCGTCAATCGCCCTTAACCGTGGTCGGGCGCCGCCCGTCTGCGGCCCCTCACGCGCACGCTCGCCGTTTTCAACTGGCCGCAAGCGGCCAGGATATCACGGCCACGGGGAGAGCGCACCGGCGCCGACAGGCCCCCGTCGTTGACGATCTCGGCGAACCGGGCGATGGCGGGCCTGGTGGAACATTCATAGGGCGCCCCCGGCCAGGAATTGAAGGGGATCAGGTTGGTCTTGGCGGGAATGCCCTTCAAAAGCCGCACCAGGGCCCTTGCGTCGGCGGGAGAATCGTTGATTCCTTTCAGCATCACGTATTCGAACGTGATGCGCCGCGAATTATGGACCCCGGGATAGGCGCGGCAGGCTTTGAGGAGTTCGTCCAAGGGATACTTGCGGTTTATGGGCACCAGGACATCGCGGAGCTCGTCGGTGACCGCGTGCAGCGATACCGCGAGGTTGACGCCCAGTTCCTCTCCACAACGGGCCATCAACGGCACCACGCCGGCGGTCGACAACGTGATGCGCCGCTTGGAGATCGACAGGCCCTCCGGGTCCATGACGATTTTGAGCGCCTTGGCGACGTTATCGAAATTATACAACGGCTCCCCCATGCCCATCATGACGATGTTGGTAAGGAGCCGACCTTGCGACGGCAATTCCCATTCGCCGATGGCGTCCCGGGCCGCCATCAGTTGGCCGACGATTTCGCCGGCCTCGAGATTTCTAACCAGGCGTTGGGTGCCGGTATGGCAGAAGGTGCAATTGAGCGTGCAGCCGACCTGGGAGGACATACACAGCGTGCCGCGTTCCCCATTGGGGATGAATACGGTTTCGCAGAGTTCCCCATCGACGAAACGGAACAGCCATTTGCGGGTGCTATCGACCGACAATGTATCTTCGGCGGCCTCGGGGCGATCGAGTGAAAAGCCTTCTTGGAGCCGGGCGCGGAAGGCCTTGGCGAGGGTCGTCATGGCGGAAAAATCCCGTGCCCCTTGGCCGTAGACCCAATGCCAGAGCTGCCGGGCGCGGAACGGCTTTTCGCCAAGCTGCGCCATTACCGCCGCGAAGTCGTCGCGATCGAGGCCGATCAGCCGCGTGGCTTGCGGCGCCGCGTCCGCGTCGGGGGCCGGTGCACGCCCCTGGATTCGCGCCTCGGTCATCGCGATCCGCGTGATTTGGCCTTGCAGGCGCGGTTGATGCGCTTGTGCGCCCGGGCAAAGCCCTTGAGGGAATAAGTGTCGGTGGTGGAAATGCCGCTTTTGGACGTCCCCTTCAACACCAGGCGATAGCCCTTGATCATGGCGGCCACCAATATCTTGTCGGCGGTGGCGTTCTTCGACCAGGCGGCGTCGCGGTCGGCCATCAGCGGATAGGTTATCTTGTCGATCCTGGCGGCAACCTTGGCGCCCGGCTTATAGGTATATCCCGCTTGGAAATTGACGACGTCCCGTTCCCCATCCCTGGGACGATGGGTAATGAAGGCAACCACGTCGCCGCGCTTCTTGTATTTGCCCCCGGAGCGGATCGGCTGGCTCACCATGTAACAAATGCGCCGGCCGGATTCGGTCAGTTGATAGGCATACCAGGCGCCGAACTGGCCGAGGAAGGTCTGGCGACCCGCCTTGGCAAAGCCATCCGATGGCGCCGCGACCAGGGCCGCCAATGCGGCCATCACGGCACCGATTACCTGTCGTCCAACCATGGGCACACCTATTATTACGTCTTTCCCCAAGGCCCCGCCCAAGTGGCGCGCCCCGGTTATCCCCGCCCCTTACCGTCGCCTACCCCGGCTGCGGATCACCGGCCCGCCCGCGACATGGGCCGCCAATGCCATGGGTTCGCCCCCCGCCCGCACCGGACGCGATGCAAAGCGGCCCAGGCTGATCAACCTGTCATACATCACGATCGCCCCGGCGGTGGCTACATTTATACAGAATTTCGTCGGAATTTTGACCGTGAACGCGCATTTTTCGAGCATCGGGGCCGACAGGGCGCCGCGCTCGGGCCCAAGCACGTAGGCCGCCTGGCGTGGATGACGAAAGCTCGGCAGCTCGGTGGCGCCGTCGGTCAGTTCCACCCCCACCAGCCGACAGCCGCTGGGCAGGTCTAGATCGGCCGTGGTGGCGAATTCATAAAGCGGCACCTCGCCGGGCGCATCGGAGGTATCCGCCAGGCCCGCCTCGCCCCTCGGGTATAGGACGCCGACGGTGAACAAAAAGCTTGCGCCGAAGGCATGGGCCGAGCGGAAAAGATTGCCCGCGTTCATGGGCTTGGACAGGCCTTCGACGCCAATTCCGAAAAAGCCGCGCATGACGGAGGATTACCGTTCGGACGCCGATTGGCAAGCCCGGCCTTTTGACGCACCCGGCCCCAGGCGGGTGTCTCCGGCGGTGCTAGCACCGGTGTTGCAAACGGCGTAAATTGCCGGCGATGCATTCGCCCCTTGCCCCCGACCGAGCCAACCCCGGGCGCTCCGCCCCACTCCCGACCCAACGCCCCGGGGCCGCGCCGTGATCGCCCGCGCGGTCGCGGCGGCGCAAAATCTATGGAACGAACTGCCCGCCAATCTTCGCGGCGCGTTCTGGATTCTCATTGCCGCATTCCTTCTGACGGGGATGGGCGCCATGGTCAAGCACCTGGGCAGGGACATTCCGCCGGTGCAGATGATGTTCTTCCGATCCCTCGTCGCCGTCTCGATGATCGTGCCCTTCATGCTGCGTTCAGGATGGGCCGGCTTCCGCACCAGGCGGCCGGGCCTGCACCTTTTCCGCACCCTGGTGGGGGCGCTGGGCATGTTCTGTGTCTTTTATGCCTTCACCCATCTGCCCTTGGCCGAGACCGTCGCCATTGTCTTTTCACGGCCGCTGTTCGCGGTGGGGTTGGCGATCCTGTTCCTCGGTGAGACCGTCGGCTGGCGGCGCATCATCGCCGCCTTGGCGGGATTTGCCGGGGTGATGGTGATGGTGCGGCCCGGATCGGCGGCCTTCGATCCGGCTTCGCTGTTCGCGGTGACGGCGGCGGTGGCGGCGGGATCCACCGCCGTCATCATCAAGAAATTGTCGGCCACCGAATCGACGTCGTCCATCGTCCTTTGGTTTTCCGTTGGCAGCGCCGTCATCACCGCGGTCCCGGCGATCATCGTCTGGGTTCCGCCGGCGCCTGTCCAATGGGCCTATCTGATCTTGATCGGCATCGTCGGCGTCGGCGGCATGGCGACGCTGACCAAGGGATTTTCCACCGGCGAGACGTCTTTCGTCGCTCCCTTCGATTATTCACGGCTGCTTTACGCCACGGCGCTCGGCTTCTTCATCTTCGGGGAAACCCCCGATGCCTGGTCGGCGATGGGGGCGCTGATCATCGTCGCCAGCGGCACTTACATCGCCCGGCGCGAACTAGCCTTGACCCGCGCCCGGCTCAGCGCGCGGCGCGGCGGCGGCTAGAGTAGTTTCCGGTCAAACGGTTCAATTTGGCCCGATTGTGCACCAGAGCGGTTCTTGGTAGATAGGAATCAATTTGATGGGAGCAAATCGGCTCATTCGGCCAGGCGCGGCGCGCGGCGCGATGTGGAGCATCGCCATGCGGCGCGCGTCTAGCCACGGCGCAAAATAATCCCGGTCAAATGGTTCCTATCTACCAAGAACCACTCTAGTGTCCCACCATGGCCGACCCGTCCCCCACCGCGCATATGGACCCGCCGAGCCTGGCCGATATCGAGACCCTGGCGCGCCATGCCTTGGCGACCATTCCCCAACGCCTGGCGCGCCACGTCCAAGACGTAGTGGTCCGGGTGGTGGACTTCCCCGATAGCGAGACCATCGCCCAAATGGGATTGAATTCGCCGTTCGATATCCTCGGCCTCTACCGGGGAGTGTCCCTGGACCGCAAGAGCGTTGGTTATGCGCCGACCGACCTCGACATGATCTTTCTCTACCGCAGACCGCTGCTTGATTACTGGGTCGAAACTGGAGAACCTCTGTGGCGCGTTGTACGCCATGTCCTGATCCATGAATGCGGGCACCATTTCGGGCTCAGCGACGAGGAAATGGCCCGCATCGAAGGGGAGGCCTGATCGATGGCCAAGAAGCCCGGCAGATCGCCGGCGACGCACACGGATGGCGGCGTGCCCGCGGCGCTCTCGGCGGACGCGCTGTGTCGCCTGTGTGATCCCGAAAGCCTCGGTTTCAAGACCACCGAAGAGCTCAAGGACCCGCATCGGATCATCGGCCAGGACCGGGCGGTGGAAGCGATCCGCTTTGGCGTCGGCATCACCAAGGAGGGCTATAACATGTTCGCCCTCGGCCCGTCCGGCACCGGCAAGTACAGCGTCATCCGCCAGTTCCTCGACCGCCGGGCGGCGGGCGGCCCGACGCCGCCCGATACCTGTTACGTCAACAATTTCGCCCGGCCCCACAAGCCCAATCAAATCCAGTTGCCCGCCGGCCGCGGCGCGCCGTTCCGCGGGGATATGGAACAACTGGTCGAACTGGTCGGGGTGGCCATCCCCCGGGCGTTTGAGACCGAAGCGTTCCGGGACAAGCGCAAGGAGCTGGAAAACCGATTCAGCCAGGCCCATGACGCCATATTCGAGGGCGTCCAAAAAGAAGCGGAGGCCAATTCCATCGCCCTTGTCCGCGCGCCCGCCGGCATCGTGCTGGCGCCGGTTCGCGACGGCCAGGTCATCCCCCCCGAAGCCTTCGAAAAATTGCCCGAAGAGGACAAGGAGCGCACCCGCGCGGTCATCGAAGAGTTGCAGGAGAAGTTGGCCGCGGCACTCGCCGAAATGCCCAAGTTGGAACGCCAGACTCGCGAGCAAGTGCGGGCGCTCAACCAGGGCACCACCCTATTCGCGGTGGGCCATCTGATCGACGACCTCAAGGCCAATTACCAGGACCTGCCCGAGATCCAGGACTACCTGGATCAGGTCCGCGACGATATCGTCGAACACGCGGAGGATTTCCTGCGCCCCCAAGGCGAGGCGGCCGCAGGGCAAAGGGCGCGGCCAACCGAAAGCACCGCCGGCGGCGGGCGCGATCGGTACAAGGTCAATCTGTTGGTCGATAACGGCGCCACCTCGGGTGCGCCGGTGGTCTATGAGGATCTGCCCAACCTTCAGAGCCTGATGGGGCGGATCGAGCATATCACCCAATTCGGAACCCTGACCACCGACTACACCCTGATCCAGCCCGGCGCGTTGCATCGCGCCAACGGCGGTTATCTGATCCTCGACGCGCACAAAGTGCTGATGGCGCCGTTCTCATGGGAGGCGCTCAAACGGGCCATAAAATCCCGCGAAATCCGCATCGAGAGCCCGGAGGGGAACATGTCGGTGGCCACCACCATCACCCTGGAACCGGAGCCGACGCCGCTCGATGTCAAGGTCGTGCTGCTGGGGGATCGGCAGCTCTATTACCTGCTGACCCAGGCCGATCCCGAGTTCGGCGAGCTCTTCAAGGTGGAGGTGGATTTCGAGGAAACCTGGGAGCGCAGCCCGGAAAACATGAAGCTGTTCAGCCAGTTCCTGGCACAGGTGATCCGGCACCAGGAACTCCGTCCCTTCGATGCCGGCGCCGTCGCCCGGGTGATCGAGCAGGCCGCGCGCATGGCCGGTGATTCATCGAAGATGACCACCCATATCCGCACCCTGGCCGATCTTCTGGAAGAGGCCGATTACTGGGCCGGCAAAAACGGCAACGGCGTCGTCACCGCGCGCGACGTCGTGCGCGCCCTGGATGCCAAGATCGAGCGCGCCGACCGCATCCGGGACGTTTCCTACCGGCAGATCGAGGACAAGACGGTGCTGATCGAAACCAGCGGCGAGGCGGTGGGGCAAATCAACGGCCTCTCGGTGATTCAACTGGGCAAGTTCCCCTTCGGGCGGCCGACGCGGATTACCGCACGGGTGCGCCTCGGCCGCGGCCAGGTGGTGGATATCGAGCGCGAGGTGGAACTGGGCGGGCCGCTTCATTCCAAGGGGGTGTTGATCCTGTCCGCCTTCCTCGGTGCACGCTATTGCCCGGACACCCCGCTGTCGCTCACTGCTTCCTTGGTGTTCGAGCAATCCTACGGCGGCGTCGATGGGGATTCGGCCTCCTCCACCGAGCTTTACGCGCTGTTGTCGGCGCTGGCCGGGCTTCCCATCAAGCAATCCCTCGCCGTGACCGGGTCGGTCAACCAGCACGGCAAGGTCCAGGCCATCGGCGGCGCCAACGAAAAGATCGAGGGCTTCTTCGATATCTGCAAGATGGGGGGGCTGAACGGCGAACAAGGGGTCCTGATCCCGCGCGCCAACGTCAAGCACCTGATGCTGCGCAAGGACGTCATCGAAGCGGTCGGCTTAGGCCAATTCCACATCTGGCCCATCGACAACATCGACCAGGGCATCGCTTTGCTGACCGGGCGCGAAGCGGGCGCGCGCGACCAAGACGGCGCCTTCCCGGCCCAATCCATCAACGGCCTGGTGGAAGCGCGCCTCAAAGCCCTGGCCGAGGCCGCGCGGCGCTTTGTCCGCCGGCCCGGCGACGGCGACGGTGGCGATGCGGCCGAGGCCGCGCCTTAAGCCCGCCCACGGCCCCGGCGCCGGAGGACAGCGTCCATGGCCCTTGAGTTGATTTTGCCCTGGTTGGTGCTGGTGACCTACGGCGTGATCGTCTTGCGGATGACGCCGGATTCCGTGACCCCGTCCCAGTTCTTCTCCGGGCGCGCCCCAAGCGGCGCCGAGCCGGGGCTGTGGCTTTTGGTGGCGTCGGCCGCGATCACCTGGATCTTCGCCAAGTCCATCGCCAATGCCGCCAACCTGGCCGGCGCCTTCGGCATCGCCGGCGGTATCGGTTACGCGCTCTATTACCTGAGCTTCGTTGTCGCCGGCGTTACCATCTACCTGATCCGGGTCAAGGGCGGGCATACCTCGCTGGCCGGTTTCCTCACCGCCAAATACGGCACCGGGTGCGCCCGGCTGTTCCTCATCGCCATCGCCATCCGTTTGTTCAACGAAGTGTGGTCCAACACCAAGGTGGCCGCGCTCTATTTCGGCGCCGAGGGCAGTATGGAGTATTGGATCGGCGTCGCCTTGATCACCGCCTTCACGGTCTACTACTCGTGGCGCGGGGGGCTGCGGTCGTCGCTGCTGACCGATGGCGCCCAGATGATCATGGCGGCGATCCTGTTGGTTTCCATCCTCTTCGTGGTCTGGCCGGGGCTCGCGGCGCGCGGGTTGCCCGAAATCTCGGACGGTGCCCATATGGCGGGGCTCACCTTCTGCGGGTTGGCGCTGGTGCAAGTGCTGAGCTACCCCTTCCACGATCCGGTGCTGACCGACCGCGCCTTCCTCACCCGGCCAAAGGTCATGATCAAGGGCTTCGTGCTCGCCGGGCTGTTGGCGGGCGGCTTTATCGCGCTGTTTTCCACCGTCGGCCTCTACGGGCGCGCCATCGGCCTTACCGGAGCCATGACCGTCGGCGTGCCCGCCTCCTTGGGCTTGCCCATGCTGTTGATCTTCAACGCCATCATGCTGACCAGCGCGGGATCGACGCTCGATTCCACCTTCTCCTCGGCGGCCAAGCTGGCGGGACGCGACTGGCCGGGCCGGGCGGGGGCCGCCACCGACGCGGAGCGCCGCTACGGGCGGTGGGTGATGGTGGCCATCGCCGTCGTCGGCAACATACCGTTGCTGAGCATCACCATGGGCGACGCGGTGGGCCCGGCGATCATCGCCGCGACCACCATATCGGGCACCATGGTGATGGGGTTGGCGCCGATATTCCTGCTCGCCTTCATTCCCCATGCCGGACGGATGAGCTTCCACCTGGCGTTCTGGCCGGGGCTCGTGTTGGGCGTCCTGGTGACCCTCGAGGCCACGCTCGGCATGGCTATTTTCCCGGCCTGGATCGATATCGGGTCGGGCAAATACGCCGACGATCTCGGCGTCAACGTCTGGGGTCTCATGATCTGCACCGCCGGCTACCTGGCGGGCGCCGGGATCGGCTATCGCCGTGAAAGGGCAGGCGGCCCCGTCTAGCCGGTGCCGATCAAGCGGCGAACCCGGGTCCGCAGTTCCGGCACCACATCGGCCTCGAACCAGGGATTGCGCTTGAGCCACAGCCTGTTGCGCGGGCTCGGGTGGGGCATGGGCAGGAATTCGGGCCCGTAAGCGCGCCAGTTCTTGACCGTCGCCGCCAGGGTTTGCTCGCGCCGGTCACCAAGGTAGTGGGCCTGGGCATAGGCCCCCACCAGAAGGGTCAAGGCGATGCCCGGCATCAGGGCGCGGAGATCGGCGTGCCACAGCGGCGCGCATTCGGGCCGGGGCGGGGCGTCGCCCGAGCGGCCCTTGCCGGGATAGCAGAACCCGGTGGGGACGATGGCGATGCGGGTCTCGTCGTAGAACA
>JAPUGG010000149.1 GCA_027292975.1 Alphaproteobacteria bacterium
ATAGGGGCCATGACCGCGACCGATCAGCCCCAAGACCGGGCGCCTGAATTCCATCGTCGCGAAGGCGAAGCCCAATTCCGGCTCGAAAGCGATTTCGAGCCCGCCGGCGATCAGCCCCAGGCCATCAATGAGCTGGTTGGCGGCCTAAAGGCCGGCCAACGCGAACAGGTGCTGCTCGGCGTCACCGGTTCGGGCAAGACCTTCACCATGGCCCGGGTCATCGCCGAGACCAAGCGCCCGGCGCTGATCCTCGCCCCCAACAAGACGCTGGCCGCCCAGCTTTACGGGGAGATGAAGGGCTTCTTCCCCACCAACGCGGTGGAATATTTCGTCTCGTATTACGATTACTACCAGCCGGAAGCCTACGTGCCGCGCTCCGATACCTATATCGAGAAGGACGCCTCCATCAACCAAGAGATCGACCGCATGCGCCACAGCGCCACCCGCGCGCTGCTGGAGCGCCGCGACGTCATCATCGTCGCCAGCGTGTCGTGCATTTACGGCATCGGCTCGGTGGAGGATTACTCGCGCATGACGGTAAGCGTGGAAAAGGGCCAGAGCCTGGAACGCGCCGATCTACTGCGTCGCTTGGTGGCGCTGCAATACCGGCGCAACGATAGCGCCTTCGAGCGCGGCGATTTCCGGGCCCGGGGCGATGCCGTGGATATCTTCCCGGCCCATTACGAGGACCGCGCCTGGCGGCTCAGCCTGTTCGGCGACAAGGTGGAAGGGATCGATGAGTTCGACCCGCTCACCGGCGAGCGCACCGCGGCGTTGGACCGCATCACCGTTTACGCCAATTCCCATTACGTCACCCCGCGCCCGACCCTGACCCAGGCGATCCGCAGCATCAAGGTGGAGCTCAAATCGCGCCTCGAGGAATTGCACAAGGCGGGCAAGCTGCTCGAGGCCCAAAGGCTGGAAGAACGCACCGGTTTCGATCTGGAGATGATGGAGGCCACCGGGCATTGCGCCGGGATCGAGAACTATTCCCGCTACCTCACCGGCCGCAGGCCGGGCGAGCCGCCACCGACCCTGTTCGAATACCTGGCCGACGACGCCATCCTGTTCGTCGATGAAAGCCACGTCACCGTGCCCCAGCTGGGCGGCATGTACCGGGGCGATCACAACCGCAAATCGACCCTCGCCGAGTTCGGCTTCCGCCTGCCCTCCTGCCTCGACAACCGGCCCTTGAAGTTCGAGGAATGGGACGCCATGCGGCCCGAAACCATCTTCGTCTCGGCGACCCCCGGCCCCTGGGAGATGGAGCGGACCGGCGGTGTCTTCACCGAACAGGTGATCCGGCCCACCGGCCTCATCGACCCCCCCTGCATGGTGCGCCCGGTGGAAAGCCAGATCGACGACCTGATGGCCGAATGCCGGGCGGTGGCGGCCCAGGGCCAGCGGGTTCTGGTGACGACACTGACCAAGAAGATGGCCGAGGACCTGACCGAATACTTCCATGAGGCGGGGGTGCGGGTGCGCTATCTCCATTCCGACATCGACACCTTGGAACGCATCGAGATCATCCGCGACCTGCGCCTCGGCACCTTCGACGTGCTGGTGGGTATCAACCTGCTGCGCGAGGGCTTAGATATTCCCGAATGCGCCCTGGTCGCCATCCTGGATGCCGACAAGCCCGGTTTCCTCCGCTCCAAGACGTCGCTCATCCAGACCATCGGCCGCGCCGCGCGCAACGCCGACGCCCGGGTCATCCTCTATGGCGACACCATGACCGAGGCCATGGCAGGCGCGCTCGCCGAGACCGACCGCCGCCGCGAGAAGCAGGATGCCTTCAACGCGGAGAACGGCATCACCCCCGAGAGCGTGCGCAAGGGCATCACCGACGTGCTCGCGTCGGTCTACGAGCGCGACTACGTCACCGTCGAGCTCGGCGTTGCCGACGCCGTGCACCTCACCGGCCACAACCTGCGCGCCGTGATCGAGGACATGGAAGGCAAGATGCGCGCCGCCGCCGCCGACCTGGAATTCGAGGAAGCGGCGCGCTTGCGCGACGAGATCCGCCGCCTCACGGCCCATGAGCTCGGCACCGACCTCGGCGCGGCGCTGGCCCGCCCGCGGATGGGCAAGCGCGGCAAGGGACCCAAGCGGTTCCAGGGCCGGGTCAAGACCGGCCGCGCCCGCGGCCGCCGCGGGATTTGAACACTAGGGTCCCCGAAGCCCGCGCGCGGTCCCTATCAAAGGTCCACCGGCCATGTTTCCAGGCGGCATCCCAGAACATCCATTCGTATTGGCTGGAGCGTTTAAAGGCGTCGAGCATGCGCGCCCGTTGGTCCTCGGTCGCCGCCGCCGTGGAGGAGCCCGCTACAATCACCCGCAGGCTCCTCCACAGGGACTCAACTGGTCAGGGGGCGCCGCCTACCAAGCTAATACCGCCATGTCGCCGCCCGCTTCGCTGTAATAGAGGCGTACGCGGAGGATATACTCCTTGCCCCTACGCAGTTTGGTCTCAATCCGGGCATTGCGATCATAGCCGCTGTCATCGTCACCAGCGACGAAACGCGGAGTCCCACCCACATCCTCGAACAGGACTATGACGCTGTCGGAAGTGCCGAAGGTTTGAATGGTGTATCGCCGGGTGAGTTCGGGGCGGATACGGAAATTGGCCTGCTGCCCCGGGGCGAGCTTGAGCCGCTGGGATTCCAGAGGCACCAATTCCGGGTCCCTCCTACGGCCTAGCGGCGGGTAGAAGGTCTTCACCTCCCGGATATCGACGTCAGAAAGTCCGGACTCGGGTGTTAGGCCTCCCTGGTACATTGCGGGCTGATCGATCAGGCCAGGGCCGAAACCGTAATGCATGATGGAATCGGGGTCCCAGCGCGAGCCCAACACCGAGCCCACAGGCAGTTTGCGCAAGATGTTCCAATGGATTTTGCTGTCGTCCCAATTGTTGGGGGGACCGCGGAAATAGTCATAGACCTCGGGCTCATTCCAGATGATCCCGGAATTTGGATTCTGGTGCTCATGGGGAAAGCCCAGGCTGTGACCTATTTCATGGAGCGCCGTGTCCCGGCCATAGGCGGTGGTGAGGCTCCAGCCAAAATTCATGGTCCGCCGGTTCGGATCGGTAGCATGGTCGATAATATCGCGCCCCACATAGGACCACGACCCACCGGCACCGTCGAAGCCGATGCGAATTTCGGCCTCCTCTCGGTTCGCCACCTCTTGGAATTCGAGCCCGATGCCGAGCCCCTTCCATTCCCCAAAAGTCCGGCGTACCACTGTCCGCTGGTTTGCGGGTCCGACCCAGCTACCGTTGGGGCCATCGCTGGGACGGTCGAAGAAATAGTAATGAAGCACCGTACCGTTGACCCATTTCTTGTCGCTGACCCGGATCAACTGCGCCCGGAACGGGTCCACCTCCGGGTCGAACACGCGTTCGGGGACGGGCGGCAGGTCACAGTGGCCTGCGGTCGCACCCTTGGGGCTTGGGCTTGGATAGCCGCCTCTGCGGGAGGCTTTTCTTTTTGCTGTCTGTGATTGCCTGACCATGATTTCTCCTTTTCTCGTAAGAGGATTATCAATGACACACAAACAATGAATAGTTGTTATCACTAACACAATCACGGATTGATGTCATGGCAACATAAGGTCAGTGGATGAAGAACCGTACATGGAACACCGACGCGGCCTTCCAGCATGCGGCATGGAAATGCCGGGTTTGGCGGGATCTGAGGGAGGTGTAGTTAAACTGAGCCCGGATTCGTGAGATCGGCATCAGTCGCGCCGTATTGATCTCCCGGGGCGCGTGCCCGGCGCCCTCACGTGGCCACCGGCCAGGTTTCCAGGCGGTAGGCACTGTCCCAGAACATCCATTCGTATTGGCTAGAGCGTTTAAAGGCGTCGAGCATGCGCGCCCGTTGGTCCTCGGTCGCCGCCGCCGCGGTGCGGTCGGCGATCCCGATGACGGCCTCGACCTCTTCGCCGAAAGCGGGGTCCGAATAGGTGTCGATCCAGGCCTGGTAGGGATTGTCCCGGCCGGCGGCGGCGGCGATCTGCTTGCCGATGTCCCAATAAATCCAGAAGCACGGCAGCACGGCGGCGACCAGCTCGGCGTAGCTCCCGACATGGGCGACCGACAGCAGGAAGTCGGTATAGGCGGTGCAGGTGGGCGAGGGCTCGGCGGCGGCGGCCTCTTCTGCGTCGATGCCGAACTTCTCGAAAAAGCCCGCATGCAGGGCGCGCTCGACCACCAGCGCCCCTTCGGCGGCGGCGGCGAAGCGCTCGATGGCGGCGGCATCGGGCGCCTTGGCCGCGGCGGCGGCAAGGGCGCGGGAATACTGCACCAGGTAAAGCGAATCCTGGATCATGTAAAAGCGGAAACGTTCCTCGGACAGCACCCCCGCGGCCAGTTCGGAATTGAACGGAAGGTCGATGATTTTCCCGCGCAGGTGGGCCGTCTCGTTCCAAGCAATTGCGCTGAAGCCGGTCATGCCGGGTGCTCCGCCGCTGATTTTTGGCGCCTCCCGGTCAATCTACCAGCATCGGCGGAGATATTCCCAACCCTCTTCGGGGGGCGCCCCTTGGGCCGGCGTTGCCCCTCCCCAGGTTTGGCTGGGTGAGAGCTTGACTCCGCTTGCGGTGTAGGCCCAGTCTTCATTTACATCACAAAAAAACGACATGAATAACGGCACAAGAAATTGGGAGGCCGAAATGATGACCAAGTCTTGCACCAGTGTGATCGCGGCAGCGGCCCTTTGCCTTTGGGGATTCGGCGATTCGCGCCCCGTGGCCGCCGCCGAACTGCCCGCCGCGACCGTAAAAATGCTCGCCAAGCTCAAGCTTTCCCCGGACATCCTCAAAGGCCTGGACCAAGAGCTCAAAATTCCCGCGGCATGGGTGGCGGGGGCAAAGAAGGAAGGTCCGCTCAAACTCGGCGGGACCTGGGATGCGGAACAGTTCGAGAATATGGTGAAGCCGCTCCTCGAACGCTATCCCTTCATCAAGATCAAATACGCCCGGGCCACCAGCTACGACCGCGTGGTGAAACCCTTGATGGCCTTCAGGGCGGGCCGCGTCATCACCGATGTCATCTCCGGCGTCGGTTCGAAATTCAACCTGTTCAAGAAATACGACGCGGCAATGGACCTCAGGATCGTACCCAACTGGAAGAACGTTCCCGACGGCATGAAACATCCCCAGGGCCTCTGGGTCGGGCAACGGCTGCGCTACTGGTGCATGGCCTACAACACCAATAACGTCGCCAAGAAAGATCTGCCCCGCACCTGGGAAGACCTTTATGCCAACAAGCGCTGGCACGGCAAGAAGATCGGCCTCGGCAACCGCCCCAACCTCTGGCTGCTTCCGCTGATGGGCCTGAAGGGTGAAGCTTGGACCAAGGATTTCACCCGTAAACTGTTCGGGACCATCAAACCTCAGTTGCGCAAAGAGGGCATGAACGCGCTGATCGCCCTGGTCGTCGCCGGCGAGTTCGATGCGTCCCTGCCGTCGGCCGCCTACCGGACCGCCCAGCGCGTGGCCAAGGGGGCGCCCGTGGCCTGGCACTGCCCGGTACCGATCCCGCTGGCGATCTCGGAAATGCTCATCGTGAAGGGCACCAAGAAGGTGAACACGGCGCTCATCTACGTCAACTGGTTCCTCTCCAAGGAAGGGCAAATCAGCCAATTTTCCGCCAACAAGGCGCCGCCGGTCCATCGCGATCTTCAGACCAACAACTTCCTGTCCTTTCCCGATCAAATCGTCGGCAAGAAAACCGCCTTCCGGCATCCGGAATTGATGGAACGGGATCTTCCCAAGCTGATGAAGTTCTGGGATCCGATGTGGTTCGGCGGACGCGGGCTGACCCTCACGACGGTGCGCGCGAAGATCACCAAGATCAAACGCGGCGGGCGGCGGGTGAGCTTCAAGGTGGGCGGCAAGACCCATACCGTGAAGGTGAGCGGCAGCCGCACTGCGATTACCGTGAAGGGCGCGGAATCGGACCGCAAGGGGGTGAAACCCGGCATGACTTGCGACATCACCTATCCGGGCAACAAGGAAGAGGCCAAGAAAATCGCCTGCATGTAAGGGGTGATCTCAACCGGCCACATGGCGGCGGAGACCGTCATCGGGCCCGTAAAACCGCGCCTTTCCGTTCTGGGAGACCGAGCCCGCGGGCTGGCGCGACGTGATCACCACCAATGTGGTCGGTCCCTACATGATGGCCAAGGCGGCGATCCCCAAGATGCTGGAGGGCGGCTGGGGGCGGATCTTGGTGACCAACAAGAACGCCGATTCCCAGCATGAGAAATTCGCCGGCGCCTACGGGCCGTCCAAATCCGCCGTCGAGGCCCAGGTCCTGAGTTGGGCCGAGGAAACCGCGGGAACCGGCGTGACGGTCAATTGCCTGGGGCCCGGGGGCGCGGTGAACACCCGTTTCGGGCGTGGCGAGATCCGCGATCGCGGGCTCGATCCCAATGTCATGAACAAGATGGCGCTGTTCCTCGCGTCCGATCAGTCCGGGGATTACAACGGTTGCCGTTTTACCGGTAAATACTGGGACGATGCGCTCCCCAACGCCGAGGCCGCCGAGAAATGCCGCGATGCGCCGCTGTTTCCGGTGCCCGAGTCCAAGCCCACCAAGCTTGACCGGGCGTGGCAGGATTCAGAGCGCGCCGTCGCCGGGACCCAGACCGAAGGCTGAGGGCCGGAAAATGCTCTAGGGGTGCAACGGGAAGATCTATGGCCGAGTTGTACGATTTTGATGTGATGTGGAAGGGCATGGTCGGCATCATGCAGCTCAAGCCGCTGACCATCATGCTGGTGGCGGTGGTGGCAAGCAGTATTTTCGCCGCCCTTCCCGGTGTCGGATCGTCGACCCTGCTGGCCATGGCGATCCCCTTTGCCATGACGCTGCAGCCCTATGAGTGCATGGCGCTTATGCTGGGCATCACCATCATCTCCAACACCGCGAATACCTTCCCCTCGGTGCTGATCGCCGTGCCCGGCGGGGCGGGCTCCCAGGCGACCATCATCGACGGCTATCCCATGGCGCGAAAGGGCGAGGCCAACCGGGCCTTTGGTGCCGCCTATACGGCCTCGGTCCTGGGCGGGCTGTTCGGCGCCGTCGTTTTCCTGCTCTCCCTGCCCATCGTCACCCCCCTGGTATTGCTGTTCGGCTCGCCGGAATTGTTCATGCTGGTGCTGTGGGGGCTGAGCGCCGTCGGCATCCTTTCCGGCAATACCCCCATCAAAGGGCTGATGGCCGCCGTCCTCGGCATGGGGGTGGCCCTGGTCGGCACCGAGGTGCGCACCGGGATCGACCGTTTTACCTTCGAGGGCTATTACCTGACCGACGGCGTCCACATCGCCCTGGTGGGCCTTGGCATGTTCGCCATCCCCGAGCTCATCGACCTGTCCATCCGGCGCTCTTCCATTTCCTCGACAGGCAAGCTCGGTTCCGGGCTGATGCGGGGCGTCAAGGATGCGCTCGAGAACTGGTGGTTGATGATCCGTTGTTCGGTGATCGGGGTGTGGGTGGGCTTGCTCCCCGGTCTCGGCTCCTCGGTCGCCGATTGGTTCGCCTATGCCCATTGCGTCCAAACCGAAAAGAACAAAGAGAACTTCGGCAAGGGCGACGTGCGCGGGGTGATCGCACCGGAATCCTCCAACAACGCCAAGGAAGGCGGCGGCCTGATCCCGACCATGTTCTTCGGCATTCCAGGCTCCACCTCCATGGCCCTGGTGTTGGTGGCATTCACCGCCGTCGGCATCGTCCCCGGCGAGCCCATGGTCACCACCACCAAGCATTACATCTTCGCCATGATCACCTTGATGGTGGTCGCCAATATATTTGCCGCCGGGCTGTCCATGGGGCTTGCCGGGACCTTCGCCAAGGTCTCGGTGATGCCGTTCTACGTGGTCGTGCCGATGACCCTGATCTTCACCATCGCCGCCGCCTACGGGATATCGTTCTCCTACGAAGACCTGGCGACCCTGGTGGTGTTCTCGTTTATCGGCGTCTTCATGCGGCGCTACGGCTGGCCGCGGCCGCCGGTGCTGGTGGCGGTGGTGCTGGGGCCGCAGATCCAGACCTATCTGTGGCTGTCCATAGACCGCTATGGCTTTGAATGGCTGCTGTTCCCGATCCCCCTGCTCCTCCTGGCGATCATCATCGCCACCGTGTTCTACCCGATGTGGAGTCACCGCAAGGAACAGAAAGTGCAGATGGATTACTACCTGGAAGAGGACCAGCCCCGGATGCAGTCCAAAGGCGGCGTGGTGTTCACCTTTATATTCCTGGCCTTGATGGTCTATGGCCTTTGGGTGGCGATGGAATGGCCCATGCGGGCAGCAATGGATGTCTATTTCGTCGCTGGATTGGGGCTCTTCCTAGGCGGCTTGCAGCTCATCGTCGATTACGTTCGCTACCGCCGTAATCCGGACGTGATGGAGAATCCTATCGAGGGAAGCAACATCCACATGCGCTATTTCGAGGCGGCGGGTTGGATATTCGCGTGCCTGGCGGGCATCGTGCTGCTCGGCTTCCACATCACGTTCTTACTTGTCCCGCTGATCTACGTCCGCTTCTATGGGGGGAGCTGGCGCCTGGCCCTGACCCTGGGGATCATGTCGGAGTGCATCCTGGTCGCGCTCTTCGACACCCTCATCCGCATCATCTGGCAGAAGCCGCTGCTGGTGCCGTTCCTCTATCCGTTTGATTGGGATAAGTGGTTACCTTGGCTGGCACACATCTTCGGCTGATCCAGGATGGATCACGTTCCTTCCCGTACCGGTCGCTGAATC
>JAPUGG010000015.1 GCA_027292975.1 Alphaproteobacteria bacterium
AGGGATACACCTATACCTGGCCGTCGTCGGAAGGGCCGACCCCGTGGAAGGACGGCAAGACCGACAAGATCATGCGCCAGGATTACGAGCCCGTGGGCATGGTCACGGCCGCCCCCATGAGCGGCGAGTGGTTCCATCAGCATTTCGGCGTCTCCAAGGGGCCGCTGCGCCTGACCGCCTGGTTCGGCCCGGTTCATCCCGGCAAGAACTCGCGCTCCGGCGCGCCCGGTACCAAGGAAACCGACTACGGCGCCATCGATGTCCGCGACGGCGGCACGGCGATCCCCTACGACATGGAAGACCCGTACCTGCGCAAGGAATTCGAGGAAACCTTGGGGGCCGTGGGGGCCACCACCCGCATGGAAGACGAGCTCTACCAACCGCCGGCCGACGCCTGAGCCCGCGGATCGAGTAATGACGGCAGACCGGCAAGGCGCTCAATTTTCCAGCGCCCAGAGGAACCTTCAGGACGAGGACGAGATCGAGCTGCTCAGCGTCGGCGTCGATATCGGCTCGTCCACCACGCACCTGGCCTTCTCCAGGCTGACCTTGGAGCAGCGCAACGCGCGCTACGTCGTGACCAAGCGCGAGTTGGTGCACCAATCGCCGATCCATTTCACGCCCTACGTGGAAAACGCCGATCGGGAGAACATCATCGATTCCGACGGCCTTGCCGCCTTCATCAAAAAGACCTACCAGGAGGCCGGATTTACCCGTGACGACATCGACACCGGCGCCCTGATCCTGACCGGCGTCGCCATGCTGCGCCGCAACGCCCGGGCCATTGGCGAATTGTTCGCCGCCGACGCCGGCAAGTTCGTCGCCGTCAGCGCAGGCGATGGGCTGGAGGCCACCATGGCCGCCCACGGGTCCGGCGCCGCCGCGCGCTCCGGCCAGATCGAGGGCACGGTGCTCAACATGGACGTCGGCGGCGGCACCACTAAGTTCGCGCGCTGCAGCCAAGGCCGCGTGGATCAGGTGACGGCGGTGGAAGGGGGCGCGCGGCTCATCGTCACCGGCGCCGACGGGCGCATCAACCGCCTGGAGCCCACCGGCGCCGCCTACGCGATTGAGCTCGGCATTTCGCTGTCGCTCGGCGACACCCCCACGGAAGAGCAGTTGGACGCCATCGCCGACCGCATGGCCATGCGCATGGTCGAGGCCGCCGGGCTCGCCCCCCTCTCGCCCGAGACCGAGCAGCTGTTGCGCTTGGCGCCGTTGGCAGGCGAGGTCGAAATTACCGCCTTGATCTTTTCCGGCGGGGTGTCGGAATTCATCTACGGCCGCGCCGAGGGCAGCTTCGGCGATCTCGGCCCGCTGATCGCCAAGCACCTGCAGGCCCGCATCGATCCCTTGGGGCTCACCGTGGAAGAGCCCCGGGCCACCATCCGCGCCACCGTCATCGGCGCCTCCCAATACACCGTCCAGGTCTCGGGGAGCACCATCTTCATCGATCCCGACGAAGCCGTGCCGGTGCGCAACGTGCCGGTGGTCGCGCCCGAGTTCGATCTCGCGGGCGACATCGAGCCCGGCGCCATCATCGATGCCATGGGCAAGGCGCTCAACCGGCTCGATCTCGCCCATGGCGATCAGGCGGTGGCCATGGCCTTCCATTGGGGCGGATCGGCCACCTTCCAGCGCCTTCACGACTTCTGCACCGGCATCGAAGGCGGGCTCCGCGAATTTACCGCCCGCGGCCACCCCATCATCTTAGTCAACGACGGCGACGTGGGCGGGCTTCTCGGACTGCATCTGAAGGACGAGATGGGGGTGGAAGCCGCCTGCATTTCCATTGACGGGATCGATCTGAAGGAGTTCGATTACATCGATATCGGCGCCCTGATTCCGTCTTCGGGCGCGGTGCCGGTGGTGATCAAATCGCTGGTGTTTCCCACCACCGATTGACCGGCCGCTTGGAGCACTATCCGGCCAAAATGAACCAAATGACTGGGATGAATTTACCCCAAGGCTAGGCGCGTGTCGTGACGCGCGATGCAGTGCGCCGGCGAAGATGGGCAACGACGCCTTGGGGGATTTAGGGGGAGGCCAGCGGGGCGATGGGGAAATAAGCAATGGCTGAGCGCAGCCGCACCGATTGGGCCGAACGCGCCAAGGCCTGGGCCGCGACCTCGGACGCCGGCAGGTCCTTAGACGATACCTTCAACCAAATGATCATCGCCGAGGCCGCCATCGCGCCGAGCGAAATGGTCCTCGACATCGCGTCGGGAACCGGCAACCCCGCGGTCAGCATCGCCCTAGCCATGGAGGGTCGGGGCAGCGTCACCTGCACCGACCTGACGCCGCGCATGGTCGAGGCGGCGCGGATGCGCGCGCGCAATCTCGGGCTTCCGGTGATGCGCTTCGTTTCCGCCGACATGGCCGCGCTGCCGTTCGCCTCCGATACCTTCGATTGCGTGACCTGCCGCTTCGGGCTGATGTATCCCGGCGACAAGGTGGCGGCGGCGCGCGAGGCCAGGCGCGCCCTCAAGCCGGGCGGCCGCGCCGCTTACCTGGTCTGGGGCGCGTACGGTGAGAACCCGTCCTTTTACGTGCCCCAGCGCGCCGTGGCGGCGTTCTTCGGCGAGGACGAGGGCCCGGCGGCCGATCGCCACGCCATGAGCGCGCCGGGGACGCTGGACGAAATCCTCGACGGCGCCGGCTTCGAGCGAACCGAGGAACGGGAGCTCCGCTACCTTCGGTGCGTGGAAGATCCCCGGAACTACGTCGCGAGCAAGCTCAAGCGCAGCTTCACGGCCAAAATCGAGGGCCTTTCCGATGCCCGTTTCAATGCCCTCAGCCAAGCGGTGATGGACGCCTGGGCGCCGTTCACCGAAGACGGCACCCTGTTGGTACCCAACACTGCGCGCCTCGGCATCGGCTGGAAACCGGCCTAGTGGGCTATCCGCCCTAGGCCGCCGATGTCAAAAAACCCCATGGGGCCCGCCTGCCCCTGTCTCCGGGTTTCCCCAACCTCACGAAGCCTCGGCGACCTCGCGCGGCACGGCTCGGTCACGGTCGCGCTTGAACACCTCCATGAGGCACCAGTTGGCCACCTCGCTGCCGGTGGCGAACCAGACGCCTTCCGACGCCTTCATGTGTTGGATAATCCCGCGCAAGGCCGCGGCCCGGCCCGGCCGGCCCGAAATATAGGGGTGGAACTGGAACGGGCAGTAGGTCGGCGCGGCCGCCGATTCGGCGTGGAAATCATCGAACATCCCCTTCCACACCACCAAGGTGTCATCGGCGTTGCCGGAATCGCGGCCGCCGTAGGTGCGCCCGTCGCCGAAGGGCTGGCGCGGCAGCTCCACCAGCGCGTGCCCGTCGGCCTGCCACAGGAACGGCAGGTCGTGGGAGAAGGTGTTGCTGTTCCAGAGATAGCCCTTGGCCATCAACAGCGCCAGGCTGTTGGGGCTCTGGGTGCAGGACCGCCAGCCCACCGGCGGGGTGCCGGTGCGCGAGCTTATCATGGCGGTGGCCTTGGCGATCACGTCGGTTTCTTCCGAGCGGGTAAGGTCCCGGGCCACCTCGTGGTGGTAGCCGTGGCCGGCCACCTCATGGCCCGACTCGACGATCGCCTTGACCGCGTCGGGGTAGCGCTCGGCGATGGCGCCGCAGGTCATGAAGGTCGCCGTGACCTCCTCTTCTTCCAGGATACGGAGGATCCGCCAGATCGCCGTATTGGGCCCGTATTCGGCCTGGGTGTATTTCTCGTGATCGATCTTGCCGTCGGCCATGGGCCGAATGTCCTCGCCCCCTTGAAAATCGAAGGTCAAGGTCACCGCCACCCGCTGGCCGTCGGGCCAGTGGAAATCGCCGTTGAAATGGGTTTCCGTCACCATCGCGTCGTCCTCCTAGGGTGCATGGGCGCCGCACCGCTCCCGTCCCTTGGGGTCACGTCCTTCGAACGCTTCGTGGACCGGCCGCCTGCACCCGGTACCCTAGAGCATAATCCGGCTCAATCGGCACAAATTGATGGCCGCCATGGGGGCCCGGTGGACGGCCTTGCAATTGCCGCTCCATGGGCGCAGTTTGCCGACCATCGACCACAGGGGTGTCTTCTTCCCAAGTTTTCATAATCCGGACCATAGGGCCTCGTCCATGGGATCTGAGTTTCTAGGGGTGCCCGACGTGGGCGTCTGGCTCTTTGCCGGGCTTGCCGCCGCGTCCTTCGTCACCACCTTTTGCGGCGTCGTCACCGGTGCCGCGGGCGGGCTGCTGCTGCTGGCGATCCTGGCGACGATCTTCCCGCCGGTGGTCTTGATCCCGCTGCATACCTTGGTGCAGCTCGGGTCCAATATGGGGCGGATCGCCCTGATGCGCAGTCATATCCTGACGCCGATATTGTTGCCGTTTGCCATCGGCTCGATCATCGGCGGCATCGCCGGCGCGCAACTCTTCGTCACCCTGCCCGCCGGCCTGTTGCAAGGTATTATCGCCACCTTCATCCTGTTCGCCCTGTGGATACCCAAGGTCGGGAAATTCGGGCCCGAGCGCGGGCGTTTCGCCCTGCTCGGCTTCGCCTCCACCTTCCTAGGCGTCTTCGTCAGCGCCACGGGAACCCTGGTCACGCCCTTCCTCGCCAGCGCCACCCCCGACCGCCGCAACTATGTCGCCACCTTCGGCGCGGCGATGGCCATCGTTCACACTTCGAAGGTGATGGCGTTCGCACTGGCCGGGGTCGCCATCGGCGCCTATCTGCCGCTGATCGCGGCGATGATCGGCACGACTTTTCTCGCCACCTGGCTGGGACGCATGACCCTTGACCGGGTGCCCGAACGGCTCTTCCGCATCGTCCTTAAAACCATCCTGACCCTGCTCGCCCTTCGTCTCCTGTGGGTTGCGGCCAGGGCGGCCGAGATCTTCTGAACACGTCCTTACAGCGGGCCGCCCGGCCCAACACCGGCGCCTCAATCCTTTTTAATTCCGCTGAGCGCCTGCCTGCCCCAGAGCTCTTTGAGCCGTGCGTTCCGGCCGCAGCCGTAGCGGTATAAATTGTAGCGTATGGGATTCTTCTTGTAATAGTCCTGGTGGTAGCCCTCCGCCGGATAAAAGGCGCCGGCCGCCTCTATGGGCGTGACCACGGGCCGCTTGAGGACACCCGATTTTTGAAGCCTTTCCTTGGACGCCTCGGCGATGCGCTTGTGTTCCGGGGATTTGGCGAAGATCGCGGTCTTGTAGCTTTCCCCCCGGTCGCAGAACTGGCCCCCGTCATCGGTCGGATCGACGCTGCGCCAGAAAACCTCGACCAGTTTGGCGTAGCTCACCAATTTGGGGTCGAAGACGATCCGCACCGCCTCCCGGTGGCCGCTGCCGCCGGCGGTGACCGTTTCATAGGTTGGGTTTTTCAATGCCCCGCCGGTATAGCCGGACACCGTCCCAAGCACCCCCGGCACCCCATCGAAATCCGCTTCGACGCACCAGAAGCAGCCCCCGGCGAAGATGGCGATATCGGCACCCTTGGGCACCGCCGGGGCCACTTTTTCTTGGGCGGCCGGTGCCGCGGCGGCCACCGCGAGCGACAGGGCCAGTACGGCCAAAGCGTTGCGAAGCGTGCCTATGATCATGGGAAAATCCCTCCTCTATCCCTTTCCGCCCGGGAACGCCGATCCGCCGCCCGGGTCGGCGCCGCCTCGGGCCGTGCCGCGATCTCGCGGATCAGCTTGGTCAGGATGGCGGCGTAGAAATCCTTGAAGCCCCGCGCCGGGATCGAAAAGGCGCCGGGTCCGCCGATCACGTTGTCCATGAAAAAGATATCGAGTGTCGGGCGGCCGAACGAAAGAATCGGCAGGCCATTGACGGTGATCCCCTCCGCCACCGCCTGATCGCGGCCCAGCATGGCGAGGACGCCGTCCTTGTCGGGGCCGTCGCCGGAAATGTCGATGACCCGGCGGCGCCCCTGGAACGGGTTGTCGCGCAGCGACCTGGCGCCGTAGAGGATGGCGCTGCCGACGGCGGTGCCGCCGCCATCCAATTCCCTGGGGTGTTTCTCAAGCTTGTCGGCGAAGGCCTTGAGGTCGGCCTCGCCGCGGATCACGGTCCAGGGTGCGATGGGCACCTGCAGAAAATGCCCGCTCCATTCCACGTAGGTGAGAGCGATCCGCCCCAGAGGCCCGTTGCGGATCGCCTTGGTGACGCGGGGGTGGCGCAGGGCGCGCGCGTAGCCGCGCCGCTGCAAGAGGAATTCCTCTTCGTCGATGCTGCCCGACCCATCCGCCAAGAGGATGAGTTCGAGATCGACCTTTTGCTGGGCCGTCGCGGGTATCGGGGACACCAAGGCCAGCGCCACGGCTAGGCACAAACATCGCAACATGACGGTATTAAACACCGCAACGGGGATGCGTACCAGGGGGCAATGGCGCGGGGCGCGCGGCCGGGGCTGCCTTGGGCGTGTCCGCGGGGATCGGCGGCGCCGGGCAACCCTATTCGGTGGCCAGCCCAAGGCGGCTCGATTGCTCCTCGGCGACCGCGAGGATACGCTCGACCTCGGCGGTCATGGCCTTGAGGACGGGCAAAACGGGGCAGTTTTCCAAGGTCTCTATTTCGCCGAAGGCGGCGGAGAAGAAAATTTTGATATGGGGCTGAAATTTCCCGTGAATGGGAAAGAAGCCGAGCTCGATTTCCCACTTCTTGGCGTCCCAACGGACCTTGGGGGCGGTTAAGTTGTTGATGAAGGTGAGGCCGCTATCGACGCTGCCCAGGGGCACGATCAGGGCATGTTTTTCCGCGCCGGCGATCGCCGCGAGAGCCCAGATCAGGTCGTTTCCGCCCTTGTAAGGTGCGAGGCCGCGTATCATGGCAGCGATTTCCGGTGGCACGCCCTGGCATTTTTGATCCATCACCTTTTGGAGTTGTTCCGCGCTGTCGGCAATGGGGAAACAAGTGTCCATGAGCCGGCGGCTGCCCGCCGCCTTAGAGGCCGCGAAGACGGCTTGATCGAGGGCGGCGCGGAGTGCAACCACGGCCTCTTGGGTAAGATCCGCCAAGGAATCCGGTAGGGGCTGGGTCAGTTTGACCGTGTGCTCCTGGATCAGGCCATCGGGGTCGGTCTCGACCATTCGCTCGTGCGGCTCGGTTGCGTTGAATGTCCGGATGTCGGCATCCAGCGCCGCGATGAGATCCCTGGCACAGGCTATCTTTTGCTTGGCGCTGAGGAATAGATCAGCCATGGCGCAAACCCATAACGGACAATTCGAGTATATTCAAACCGAACCCGATGCGCGGCCGCCCGGTTAGCGCGGGGAGGCAAGCGCGGGGAGGCAGGATTTTATCCCCCGAAATCGGCGCCGCGTCCACCATGGGATGGCGCGCCCGGCGGGAGGCGTCGGCCGCGGCGCACACCAAAAAGCGGACCCCCCAGGGGCCCGCTTAAACAGTTCGGCCGCGAGGCGGTCAACTCTTGCAATCGATCTTCTTGGCCTCGGAATTGATCTTGGGCCAGGTGAAGGTGCAGATCATGCCGACCTTGACGTTCTTGCGCTTGTTCGGCTTGCCGTCGATGACGACGGTGGTGCGCGAGCCCGAGATCTTGGCCGTGACCTCTTTTCCCTTGAGACCGATGGAGATACGCCGGCCGCCGCGTTTGGTCTTGGTGACCTTGCCGGAAGTCTTGATCATCGGCACCTTGAGCTTGCTCAAGGCGGCCAGCATGGCGACGATTTCCGGCGGCTGGTTGAGCATGGCAAGCACCAGCTTGGTGGTCTCTTTGCCGTTCGCCTCCTCGATCAGACGATGGGACACCTTGGCCTCCTCGATCAAGGCCGGGCTCTTCGCCGCCTCCATGAACACGGCGCGCAGGGTCCTCAGGCGGTCGGGAACCATGCCGGGCGGACCGGCGACGATGCGCGACAGCTGGCCGTAGAGGGTCAGCATCTTGCCCAGCGTCCTCTGGTGGGTCGTCTTGGCTATGGCGATGGCGTCGGGCACGTCCTTCAATGCCTCGCTGAATTGCTTGGAGTAGCCGAACCTGAGGATGATCTTGGTGCGCCCGGCGCGGACGTAGTTCATGGTCGAGCTGAGCCCTCCCGTCGCGACATCGGTCTCTAAGCGCATCAGTCCCATCGCCAATTCCGGCCCTTGATAGCCGACGATGATCCGGTAGGGGATTTTGAAGGCCTCGGCGATCAGGAAGGCATTGTTCCACGAGCCCGAACCCACGCCCGAGGCGGAAAACTTTATTACGCGCCTGGCGTTAAGGATGTCGTTCCAATTTTTAAATGGGCCATTGGTGGCGACGTGCACGACGCGGATATCCGATGCCCCCTTGCCGATCCACGACATCTTGGCGAGGTCGAAGCGGATGCCCCTCAGGTTATTGATCTGGGCATAGATCAGCCCGGTGGTGAAATTGCCGATGGTCAGCCCGTTGGGCTTGGCGGCATAAAGGAGGTTGGCGCCGATGCGGTGCCCCGCGCCGGGCCGGTTGAGGTTGACGAAGGTCGATCCCGGCAGGGCTTTCGACATATGCCGGGCGAACAGCCGGGCGTAGAAGTCATGGCCGCCGCCGGGGCCGGTGGCGATGATCCATTTCACCGTCTTACCGTCGTAGAAGGCCTTGCCGGTGGCCGCGTCCGCGGGTCCGGTGAGGGCCAAGGCCCCGCCGATGGCGGTGCCCAAGGCGAGCATTTTGATGGAATATCTCACGATACGGTCTCCCTTTATGCTGTCTTCCAGAGACAAACAATTATTGGTTTCATTATGGTTTTTTTATGATTGCGAAGTGAAACACAACGCCGTTCCAACCACAACCCGTGCCGTCCGTCATTTTTGGGCAAGGCGATGATCCCCTTGGTTGCTACCTGCATCGCCCATCCGCGCCGGGGCCAAGCCCTCCAGCAAGAAACTGGCGAGGTAGCTAATGTCCGCTTTTGGCTAAAAGGGGACATAAGGTTAACGGCTTTTTTTGCGTGGCTCCCATCCCATTGCGCTATGGAGCCCAAGTTTCCAAAGCACAAGGCTTGGACAAATACCCACGGCTGGACCCCCTGAGGACCCCTAAGGCCATTTCGACAAATCCACAAATTTCTAAGTCATTGAAAAGATGGCGCGCCCGGCGGGACTCGAACCCACGACCCCCAGATTAGGAAACTAATGCCTTACATAAACAGGGGTGCACATAGGTCTATAAAATTTTCTGTATAGTCCTTTATTTTATTGAGTTTTGGTCGGATTGGCATAACATGCGTGACCATGATGAACATGGAAAAACGGGGTCATTTTGTTACCCCGTGTTACCCGAGATGGCATTTGGATGGCGAAAAAGAAATTCACCGACGCTGCTATTAAGCGCATCCCTACGCCCAAGACGGGCCGGATTGAGTATTGGGATAGCCTCACTCCTGGATTTGGGCTCCGTATCACCGATAAGGGCCGCCGATCCTGGGTATTGATGACGCGGGCCTACGAACCCAAGACAGGCAAGAGGACACTGGCGAGGTTCACACTTGGCGCCTATCCCGCGATGGGCCTGGGCGCCGCCAGGAAAGCGGCAGGCGCGAAGCTGGATGAGGTATCGAGGGACATTGAGGCCAGCATCGACACGCGTGCGAACCGCTTCGCTCTTCCTGTGAAGGTGAAAGCCCGCGCGATCGAGGATGCAGTAACCGAGTTCTTCCGCCTTTACGTCAATCCCAATTTGCGCGAGCGTTCGGCGGAACAGTATCGAATTGCTTGGTATGTTCACGCTCTGCCTCGCTGGCCAGGCCGCGCCGTAGACGACATCAAACGCTCGGATGTCATTACGCTGTTGGACGAGATCGTTGCCGCTGGAAAGCCCATCGCGGCAAATAGAACACTCTCAGCAATTAGAAAGTTTTATGGTTGGGCTCAGCCGCGCTACGACCTTGACGCGGTGCCAACCACCGGTGTCAAGGCGCCGATAAATGAAAAGTTACGGGCGCGCGAGCGCGTTCTCGCAGATTCAGAAATAGCGTTGCTGTGGGAAGGCACCGAAGAGGCGGGTTGGCCGTTCGGGCCGTTCGTTCGGATGTTGTTAATATCGGCGCAGCGGCGCGGCGAGGTCGCGATGATGAAATGGCAAGACGTTGATCTCGAAAATGCCTTGTGGACCATCCCCGCGGCACTGACTAAGGCAAACC